>JAAYBY010000035.1 GCA_012729935.1 Clostridiaceae bacterium
AACAGATAACACATGATAAGCGGAGGATTTCCTGATGCGTGCCAGCCGAATGTTCAACCAGAAAATAATGAATATAAATCTGAGACAAGCCGTGACAGCCGCGCTTTTCGTTGTGTTGTCTTTCTGGTTGCTGACAAGTGCCAGTGGCTGCGCCGGTGATGAAACAACCTCATCCGCTGCAGAAAACACAACTCAGGAGACGACTCGTGAAACAACGAAGGCTACAACCACTGTGGCGACGATAACCGCCCAACCGACGCCGACTGAGCCGCCGCCGCAGATTACGAGCCGTTTAACCGGCCTGCTGATGGACGCTGAAGATGTCGATCGCCGGCCGATTGCTGTCATGATCAACAACATCCGCAAAGCCACGCCGCAGATCGGCATCGCTGCAGCAGATATCATATTTGAAATGGAAGTGGAAGGCGGCATCACGCGGATGCTGGCTGTTTTTCAAAACACCGATATAATCCCGGAACTGGGCTCGATCCGCAGCGCGCGTCACAACTACGTCGATCTGGCCGGAGGACTGGATGCGATACTGGTTCATGTCGGCGGATCGTACGCCGCGAATGACCAGATGGCCCGGCAGAAAACGGAGCACATCGATCTGGGCTTGTTCAGTGCGGCCTACTGGCGCGACGAAGAATGGCGGACACAACGCGGCATGGAGCACAGTGTCAAAACAACCGGTGAACGGCTGCAGGCTGTCTTGGACGAAAAAACCAGCTGGCGAACCGATGTACGCGATTCAGTCGGACCGCTGTTCAATTTTCGCGAACCCGAAGCATTTGAGCCGGCGGACGGTTCCGGGGCAACACGTGTGACGGTTCCCTATTCGCGCTATATTACGGCTGTTTTTAATTACGATTCAGACAGGAAAGTCTATACCAAAAATCAGTTTGGTTCAGCACAGATTGACTTGGCGACCAATGAGGCGATCGCTTTCACCAATATCTTTGTTCTGCAGACGACGATTGTCTCGTATGACGGTGGCGTCCTGCGCCAGATTGATCTGTCAAAAGGCGATGGCTTCTATGTCTCAGGCGGCCGGATGCAGCCGATCCGCTGGCAAAAGGGTGACACGGACGATCCGCTGGCTGTCACGACGGCTGATGGCCAACCGCTGCCGGTCAACGCGGGAAAAAGCTTTATCAGCATTGTTTCGAAGAATCAGACGATTCGCTTTGATCCATAAGCACCGCTCGAGCCAAACTACTCAGTCCCGGCCCTGTTCCTTGAGTTTGCGTTCAATCGCCCGGTCTGCCTGGCGCTTTGCTTCTGTCTGACGCTTGTCATAGTTCTTCTTACCGCGCGCCACACCGATTTCGACCTTAACCCGCCCCCGTTTAAAATAGAGCCGGGTGGGTACCAGCGTCAGTCCCTGCTGCTTGATGATTCCGTACAGGCGCTGAATCTCATTCTTATGCATCAGCAAACGGCGGTCGCGCATCGGGTCGTGATTAAAGCGGTTGCCCTGCTCGTAGGGGCTGATGTGCATGCCGACCAGCCATAATTCGCCATCCCGCACTGTCGCATAGCTTTCGCGCAGGTTGACACCACCCTGTCGGATTGATTTAACTTCTGTTCCTTTTAAAGCAAGACCTGCTTCGAGTTTTTCCTCGATGACATAGTCGTGATACGCTTTTCGATTATCTGCGATGTGCGCAGACTTTTTTTCGGGACTCATCGTACACCTCTTTTTCTCAGTGATCGGCCAGGCCAGCCAGCTCAAGATACGGTACCGCGTCTAAAGACAGATCGTCGACCCGTCCGGCGGCATGGATAAAATAACCGGCGGCTGCGATCATCGCCGCATTATCCGTACACAACACCAGCGGCGGTATCGACAGTGTGACCTGCTGTTTGGCTGCAGCTTCCGAAAGACAGCGGCGCAGGCAGCTGTTCGCCGCGACACCACCGGCTATTGCCAGCCGTTTCAAGCCTGTTTTCTCAACGGCCTGCATCGTATGATCGACCAGTACATCGACAATCGCCTGCTGA
>JAAYBY010000286.1 GCA_012729935.1 Clostridiaceae bacterium
ATTTTGTTCGGAAAGGGGAATTTTCAATATTATGAATACCGCGGGTGAATCCGTCTTCACCGTGCATCACCATTCCGCCCCGTCTTGTTCCCAGATGAGAGTGGTAATCTGTTCCAAAAAACACATCGAGAACACAATTCTCTTTTGATACAACACCAAACAGTCCGCCCATGTTTCACCTCGTCTGTATCGGTCCAATGCAATTGCAGCTCATCCAGAGCCACACCATAACAGTATGATCATATACGAAGCCTGTGTGTGAATCAAGAAGCGCATGTTCACGAATCACCAAATGTGTCCTGAACGACAGACATTCAGTACAGGTATCAGCGATCTGGTTGTTGTCTTTTGCTCATAATAACGTTAATATATTCAAAGGAGAAAATTGTCATCTAAGTATTTCATCATTGTTGATTGTCATGTAAATCCATGTGTTCATCACATGGTCATATGGAAAGAGAAGCAGGTCATCGATTTGTGAAAGGAGGTTTACTGCCGGAAATATCTGCTTCAGTCAACTCATGGCGTGCATCGTTTCCTGATTTCTTCACGATAGCACCTAAATCAGAGAATCAAAGACATATAACGAACAAAGAATGAGGTGTAAATCAATGAAAAGTAATGTCCTTCAAGCCATCCTGGGCTGGGTTCTGCTCATTTTGACCCTGGTTCTCGGTGCGACGCTTCTTGCCTCCAACGCGCTGTTTTTCAGGCTGCTGATTGGAATCGCTTTTGGTTATGCATTGACTCGCGCATACATGGGTTTTGCCGGCAGTGTCAACCGGGCGTATAATACCGGCTCAACGAAGCTATTCCGTACCCTGGCCTTTATGTTTTTCATAACGGCTGTCATGGTTGCCGGATTCCTGATGCTCACAGAATCAACCGATTACAATCTATGGGTTAACCCGATTAACTTCGGTCTGATCCTTGGGGGTCTGCTCTTTGGATTTGGCATGACGTTCTCGACTTGTTGCGCATCCGGCGTGTTGACCGATCTGATCGGCGAATTTCCCAAAGCGCTGGTTACGCTCGTGTTCTTCTGCATCGGTGTTTTCATTGGATTTCCGATTCAGAACAGTGCGACCTGGGTGCAAAAGACCTGGTTACGCTCGGCCAGCTACGAAAACGGTGTCTTCTTCCCTGACTGGTTTAAAGGGGATCCTCTGGGCGGCTACCTGGGCGCAATCATTCTGACAGGCGTTTTATGTTTAGGTGTCGTTGGTCTTTCATTTGCCTACGAACGCTATCGCAAAAACAAAAACACCCTGTACGCGGTTCCCAGCGAGCGACTACAGGACAATACACAGCCACTGGATACAGCTGCGTTTAAGTTGTTCTCAAAAGATACATATACTGCACTTTTTGCAAAGCCCTGGAAGATGAGCACAGGTGCTGTTGTCATTGCTATCACATTTGTCGTTCTGATGGCTGTTACAAAAGCAGGCTGGGGCGCATCAACGCCTTACGGTCTCTGGTTCGGAAAAATCCTGATGGTTTTCGGTGTAACTTCAGAAAGCCTGGCCTCATTTGCAAAAATGGGTGCTGCCGGTTTTGAAACACCCTTTTTCCAGCACGCCGTCTCTGTTCAGAACTTCGGTATCATTCTCGGCGCGCTGTTTTTCATGCTGATGAGCAGTCAATTATTCGAAGCCGTCAAGTCAGCCTTTAAACTCAAGTGGTGGCAATTACTGCTGTTTGCCATGGGGGGGCTGACGATGGGTTTCGGAACACGTCTGGCAAATGGTTGCAATGTTGGTGCTCTGTACACACCAATCGCGAATTTCTCGCTCGCAGGGTGGCTGTTCTTTATTTTCCTGGCCCTTGGAGGTGTAGCAGGGAACATCATACAAAAGAAAATTTATGACAAAGCGTCCGGCGGCAAGTAATCGCTGATCAGCTGATTATTTACTGACAAGATCTCTGTCAAATGAAAAATTCACCCCCAATATCAAAAATCAGTTTGGTATTGGGGGTGGATCGCATAGTTGATCGAGGTCTTATTTAATGGTTATCGAGTATTAAATCACTCTCTCTCTGTTATATCGCCCTAATGCAGCTTCGTCGGTTTGAAATCCTCCGGTATGCCAAGAGATTTGTAAACGTTCAGTTTGTTTTCCTGAACATGCAGATCCATTTCATCAAACAGATTATTTCCCTCTGTATCGATATCCACCACAAAAGGACCTAATCGGTCCAGCTCCAGCAGCCAGGGAGCTTCAATGGATCCCATCTCATCAAACCAGTTCACCCCGAGGATCCGGATGCTGTCAAGCCACAGATTCGGACTGACCGACTGCGGCGAGAGATGGACACAATGATACGCTTTCATGGCAGCCATCGTGTCAGGTCCCATCGTTGTTTTCCCAACAATGACCTGCAGATTCCATTCACGGACAGAACGGGCACCCCACTTTTCAAAACGAACGCTCGACGTCGGCATGAATGAAACCAGTTCATAGCGATCCTGATATACATTGACAATCGGGCCTGTATGAATCAGCGTGCGAATCGGGCGATAACGATCCGGCAGTTTCTTGTTCTCGTCAAAAACAGTTCGCTGCAGCTTTGAACGGCATGTGAACGCTTCACCGGTCAGTGTAACCTGATCACCAATCCGCAATGCACAGATATCTTCGTCGCGAAAGGGTGCTTTTAAATCATATATGGCCATTTAACGACCTCCAAACCAATTAGGGTTTTCTCGTACCTCAAGGGTGTTGTCCGCATGAACACAGCAGGTTCCCCTGCGCGCAACAAAGCAATTACTGCTGATCGAAACTGATATTCCCGCAATATGTGTATAGGCATATTCCACATGAACAGCCAACACAGACGTTTTTCCCCCGGCGCCCATTGTACCGATTCCAAGCTGGTTGATCGCGTCTTTAAGGGTCACTTCCAGTTCGTGAAAGGCCGCTTCAGGGTGCCGGGAACCTATTAAGCGAAGACAGGCTGCCTCTTTCGCCAGGTCAGCCGAGATGTTGGCTGTCCCTCCAATACCGACACCGAGTATCGACGGCGGACAGATCGCACCTGCCCGTGTTGCTGCCGTATAGGCATCGATGATGAATTTGCGGATACCGGTCAATCCATCAGCAAAAGCAACCATTCGTGACTGAGCACCACCAAAAACTTCTGATCCGCCGCCTTTCGCTGCGTAGGTGACCTGTATTTCATCGCCCGGGACAAACTGAGTGGTTATCCAGGGAATATTTTCACCGATGTTATTACCCGGATCGTAGCCTGTTAACGGGTGTTTCATGGTACGGCGAAGAATTCCCCTGGCAGTAGCTGCAGCAACAGCTTCCTGCGTCAGGGTTTTCAGCGCTGTCAGACCACCTTCCAGCAAGGCCTCGTTGCCGATTTTAAAGAAGAATAATGGCCATCCTGTATCCGGACAGGCAGGAACCTGCCTGTCTCGTGACAGGTATAAACTCCTGATCGTCTGATCAAGCCCTTTCTTCGACGATGGATTTGTCTCAATTGACTGTGCTTTCTCAAGAGCTGCTAACACGTCTTCACTGATCCAGGTCGCACCTCGCACAATAGCCTGGTCAATCGCCTGTCTCAGTGTGGATTGTTGAATCATTGTCGATCCTTCTTTCATTCTTAAAGTCGAATATCGATTGTCTGATCGTCCTGATAAATGACAGCATCGCGATCGCAGGCAATCGCATCAATCGCATCCAGATAAGCGCGAATGGACGGGTATTGAGGTTTCGCCTGCTCGATGACCTCTTTGGCTGACTGCGC
>JAAYBY010000287.1 GCA_012729935.1 Clostridiaceae bacterium
GGACGATGGATACTGATGGATTACGATGATGTGATCGTCCACATTTTCCATTCTGAAGAACGCGATTTTTATAATCTGGAAAAGCTCTGGCGTGCTGCCAGAGGAAAAGAGTAAAAATAATTGTCGATAATTGACGATTAGAAGGTGCTCAACAGCACCTTCTTTTTTATATGATTCAGATATGACAGAAAGACAGGAGCAAAGAAAAATCAAGATCAGTAAGCTGGTCAGCATTATTATGGCCGGGTCGCTTCTGGTTATCCTGATTAGCCTGTATCAGACGGATCGAAAATCTGAAGCGTCATTCACAATCAGCCAGCCGGACGAATCACAATCAGAGACAACCTCTGACCTGGCCACTGAGTCGGACAAGACACAGGATATTATCCCGGTCTATCTGGTCGGTGCGATCTGCAAACCAGGCATCTATCAGATTAGGCGCGGTGCATATTTGTATGAACTGATTGAGCAGGCCGGTGGCATGACTGATGAGGCAGCTGTTGAATCGGTTAATCTGGCGCGATCCATTGACAGCAATCAACTCGTTCGCATTCCAACGAGAGATGAGGTTGCTGCGGGTTATCAAGAATCTCAATGGGAACCCGGTCAGGAGACAGACAGGCTGGTTGATATCGGCAGGGCAGACCAGCGGCAACTGGAAACACTTCCGGGCATCGGTCCTGCGACGGCCCGCGCGATCATCACATTTCGCGAAAAAAATGGCCCGTTTCAGACGATTGATGATCTGATGCGGGTGCCTGGGATCAAAGAGGCCAGGTTTGAGATGCTGAAAGATCTGATTTGCGTCACTGAATGTCCATAAGCAGGCTGCCGGATGTCGTCTTGATCGTCAATGTCTGGCCGCCGGAACCCATAGAGCCATTAAACGAACGATTTGATTGCTCATTGATCTGAATGTTCAGTCCCTTATTGCTGAACGAACCGGACACACTGCTAAACGAGATATTCATATTTGTTTCAGGACGAACAGCTATTTCAATTGATCCGGACACTGACTGTATGTCTGTCTCAACAAACTGATCGTAATTCAGCTGGATGGAGCCTGATGTCGTTTTCCCGTCAACTGAAGCTGATATCCGGTCCAGAAAAACACTGCCGGAAATTGTATCAAAGATGACAAGGTCACTTTCGATGGCGGAAACAATCAGACTTCCGGAAACACTTTTAAGCCGAATGGATTCGGCAGCCAGTTTCCGGGTGACAATACTGCCGGATATGGTACTTAGATCAATCGATTCCTGGGCCGTCATGTCTCCGGGTAATAGAATCTGGCCTGAGACAGATGAAGCTTCGATTGCACCGGTGTATGATTCAGGCAATTGCAGGAAAAATGTCAAATCGTGAAACAGCCCGACACGTGGTGAACGTGCCGTGATCGTCAGCCGATCGCCCGTTCGTTCAACGAGCCATTGAATCGGCTTCAGTGAACGGTACTGTCCCTGTAGACGAACTGACCCCGAATCATATGTGGTGATGATTTCGACGCGCTCGGCGACGGCTTTGAGTTCGATGACCCGAACACCTTCCAGATCGAGACCTTTTGTTTCATCAATCGTATAGTTGTTGTGAAACTTGAAATCTGACTGCTTGAATGATTCAAACCAGGACTGGATCTGCTGGCCAAAAGGTATCTCCTGGTTAGCAGCGGTGCGCCAAAGCAGAAAAACACCGCCGCTGATAATCGAAAAAAGAAGAATAATAATGACGACGGTCAGGAGAATTTGCAATATTTTTTTCATGATATGACCTCCCATACGTCTATAAAACAATCCAAACACCATAATGGAATCAAGACGAATCTGCAATATCTGATATCGATTAACTTATTTATAATGCAGATTTATCATATGTCGCTCGGACTGAGTTGTCAAGAAAGTGAGAGACGGAAAACTTCAGTTTGATTTACGCAGAGCATCCGATATAATGTTATGGACAGAACAATTGGACCCGGTTGAATGGGAGGGTAAAACATGCCACACTTTTCGGATGAACTGTATCGAAAAACATTTCATCATACATCAGCGCACATTCTGGCTCACGCTGTCAAGCGACTGTATCCGTCTGTAAAGCTTGCGATCGGCCCGGCCATCGAAGACGGATTTTATTATGATTTTGATCATGATGACACGTTTTCACCTGAAGATCTGATTAAAATTGAAGATGAAATGCAGCAAATTGTCAAAGAGAAGATACCGTTGGAACGTTTCGAGCTTTCTCGTCAGGAAGCCCGCGCTTTGATGGATGAAAAAGGCGAGACATATAAAATTGAACTGATCGATGACCTGCCGGATGACACCATCATCTCTTTCTATCGACAAGGTGATTTTGTCGATCTCTGTTCGGGTCCTCATTTGGCATCGACTGAACCCGTTAAAGCGTTTAAGCTGACGCACACTGCAGGTGCCTACTGGCGGGGAAACGAAAAGAATAAAATGCTTCAACGAATATACGGCGTTAGCTTTCCGGATAAAAAGCAACTGAAAATTTATCTGGAGCAGTTAGAAGAGGCCAGAAAAAGAGACCATAACAAGCTTGGCCGGGAACTTGGGTTCTTCACGACAACAGAATATATTGGTCAGGGACTGCCGATTATGCTTCCAAAAGGCGCACGTGTCCTTCAGCAGCTTCAGCGGTTTGTTGAAGATGAAGAAGAAAAACGCGGTTATCAGTTAACAAAAACACCTTTGATGGCAAAATCTGATCTCTACAAAATATCCGGCCATTGGTATCACTATCGTGACGGTATGTTTATCCTCGGTGACCAGGAACAGGCAGATACAGAAGAAGTTCTGGCACTGCGGCCGATGACCTGCCCGTTTCAATTTCAGGCGTATCTGACGCGAACAAGAAGTTATCGCGACTTGCCGATCCGCTATGCTGAAACATCGACGCTTTTCCGAAATGAAGCATCAGGTGAAATGCACGGTCTGATCCGCCTCCGCCAGTTTACAATATCTGAAGGTCACATCATCTGTGCGCCTGAGCATCTGGAATCGGAGTTTAAAGATTCACTGGATCTGGCTTCGTTTATGTTAAAATCGATTGGCCTTGACGAAGATATCAGCTATCGTTTTTCGACATGGGATCCCAACAATCGTGAAAAGTTCATCGGAGCAGCTGAGCAGTGGGATTTAGCACAGAATGCCATGCAGGGAATCTTGAAGGATTTGTCGATTCCATATAAAGTTGGTTTTGGTGAAGCGGCATTCTATGGGCCCAAACTGGATATCCAGATCAAGAATGTTTTCGGCAAGGAGGATACGCTGATTACCATTCAAATTGATTTCCAGCTCGCTGAGAGATTCCAAATGACCTATATTGACCGGGATGGCAGCAAACAGCATCCGATGATTATTCACCGGACATCTATTGGCTGTTATGAACGGACGCTGGCATTGCTGATTGAAAAATACAGTGGCGCGCTGCCGTTGTGGATGGCATCGGAACATGCTCGCCTGCTGCCGATAGCCGAGCGCCATTTTGATGATGCCCAGAAACTGGCTGATCAGATGAGACAGGCAGGCCTGAGGGTGACTGTCGATGACCGAAATGAAAAAATCGGCAAGAAAATCAGGGAAGGACAAATGGATAAACTCCAATATATGTTCATTCTGGGTGATCGGGAAGTGACAGAAAACAGCTTATCGGTCAGGTCCAGACTGGATGGAGATCTGGGGAGTCTGTCGGTTGATTCTGTCGTCGAGAGGCTGAAACGGGAAATAGACGAAAAACGCGTTCGATGACGAAAACAACATGTTAGATGATCTGAAACAGGATCTGAAAAAGGGTGGATCGCCTTGCTTATTTGACTTGACACTGATCGGTCTAATCAGTACAATAAGCAAGGTCGTCGGGGTGTGGCTCAGGTGGTAGAGCGCTTGGTTCGGGACCAAGAGGCCGGAGGTTCAAGTCCTCTCACTCCGACCAGTATACACGCATTTTTGTAGACAACAAAGATGCGTGTTTTCATTTCCTGATAGAAAATCACTGAATACCGCTCAGGCAGGTAACATCTGCGACAGTCTGCTGATTGTGTTAAGGATAAAATAGCA
>JAAYBY010000288.1 GCA_012729935.1 Clostridiaceae bacterium
ATGGCACCTTTCGTGATCTCCATTGCTGCACGACGGCAGATTATTTTACGTTCATCGAACTTCATCGGTGCGACACGGTGCAGAGGGATGTTGATATCACCGGTAAAAGAAGGGTTATACTGTGTTCCGAATGTCTGCATGTGATGTTCCGGTTTTGAAGCTACGACAATAGCGTCGACATAGATGCCTGGAATTTTCACCAGTCTCGGGTCAAGCGTGCCAGATTTGACAATCTGCTCGACCTGAACGATGACTTTTCCGCCGCTGTTGCGCGCCGCCTGCGCAGCCGACAGCATCGATACAGTCAGACCTTCATGCTGCATGGTGACGTTGCCGTTTTCATCTGCATACGTACCGCGCAGGAGAGCAATCTGGATGGGAAATGTTTTATAAAACAGGTAATCCTTGCCGTTAATCTGCATCAGATCAATCAGATCGTCTTTTGTTCGATCATTGAGTTTTCCGCCACCCAGCCTGGGATCGATGAAGGTTTTCAAACCGACATGGGTGAGCGTTCCGGGGCGACCGGCTGCGATATCGCGCAGCATATGGCACATGACGCCCTGGGGCAGATTATAGGCTTCAACCTTATTCTCGACTGCCAGCTGCTGAACACGCGGCACCAGATTCCAGTGTCCGCCGATGACCCGCCGCAGAAGCCCCTCATGTCCGAGGTGGTTCAGACCGCGAGATTTTGCATCGCCTTGCCCGGCACAGTATACCAGAGTTAGATCACGAGGTGTTCCTGTTTCGATGAAACGCTCTTCCAAACCGATTGCCAGTTCTTCTGGAAAACAAGAGCCGATAAACCCATCTGTCACCACGGTATCGCCGTCAGAAACAAGATCTGCAGCCTCTCGGGCTGTCAAAATCTGAAAAGGCATAACTGAACCTCCCGATTATTCTATATATACATTATAGAGGGGAATTCTGGGGGTGAAAATGGTTATTATTCATCTGTATGATTCTAGTAGGGAATAATGTGACTGGCGACATAGGATACAAACTTTTTCGCGGCGACTTGCTTGATCCGATCTTTTTTGATGATCGCGACAACAGTCCAGGCAGCGGCGGGATGATCGATGGGAATCAGGCGAATGTCATCGCGCATATTCCGGTTGAAAATGGGTCTTGGCATGATCGTAACGCCGAGTTCAAGAGCCGCCAGTTCTGCCAGATAATCCCATTGTCCGCTGACCGAAGCAACATAGGGTTCAAAGCCGGCTTCACGGCAGTTGGCCGCGATCTGGTGGTAGAGCGTATATTCGTCGTTAAACAAGATGAATTTTTCGTGTTTGAGTTCGGTATAGGAAACCCGGCTGCGATCTGCATACGGGTGATTTTTTGACACAACGAGAACGGTTATATCTTCAAGTAATTCCGTGACGTCAAAACGGTCTTCGTAAACCGGCAGAATAACGATGCCGACATCAAGTATTTCACGATCAACTTCATCCTGGATGCTGCGCGCGCCTTTTTCAACGATGCTGATTTCAATACCGGGATATTCAGATTGAAAGCCAGCGATCAGAGGCGCAAAAAAACAGGTGCAGATCAGCGGCGGAATACCAACCGAAATATGCTCCTGGTATTGGCTGCCAGGTCCCTGAAGCTCACTGAGAACGGCTTCATATTCTCGGGTTATGCGCTCAGCACTCTCATACAGGCGTAAGCCGG
>JAAYBY010000289.1 GCA_012729935.1 Clostridiaceae bacterium
AATTCAAATGATTCGATGTTGCACTGTCCGGCAATATCTTCGCGCAGCAGATTGAGCGCAGCAAACAGCCAGCACCGGCCACTCATCTTTTGATTGGTCACCGGCATGGTTTTGAGGTCAATTGAAAATATTGGGCGTATACTGCGCAGAACGTGATGATCAAATGCAGCTTCTTTCAGGCCGCTGCGGGTAATCGCCCGGGCAGTAATCGGTCTGATTGAATGGGTCCGATAAGCTTCACGGTACTTTTCGATTTTCTCTGGTGTTATAAATCCTTTGGTTGTTGTCATAATGGTCCTCCTGATATCCTTGTTTGGTCTGTTTTCTCACATGTCTGCCTCTATAACCGGCATGATTAGTCAAGATGTGATGCGGCGTCTTCAGTCAGACGAGCATCAACTGCCTGTCCGGTCGGTGTCATCGCCAGACCGCCTGCAGCAGTCTCTTTCAAGGTGACAGACATCTGGTTGCCAACATCTTTCATCGCTTCAATGACTTCATCGACAGGAATCGCGCTCGTGATACCTGCCAAAGCCATTTCTGCCGCAGCCAGTGCTGATGCTGCCTGTCCGGCATTCCGTTTGATACAGGGTACCTCGACCAGTCCGGCTACCGGGTCGCAAACCAGTCCCAGGCAATTCTTCAGCGCGATTGCACAAGCATGCGCTGACTGTTCAGGTGTTCCCCCCATCAACTCAACAGCGGCGGCGGCGGCCATCCCTGCCGCACTGCCGCATTCTGCCTGACAGCCACCTTCGGCACCTGACAGCGATGCGCGATTGGCGATCACCAGACCAAATCCTGATGCCGTGAACAGACTGAGGGCAATCTGCCGGTCGGAGATCGACTGCAGTTCACCGACTGTCAAAACAATACCGGGGATGATGCCGCAGGATCCGGCAGTCGGAGCCGCGACAATCCGACCCATCTTCGCATTTACTTCGGCAACGGCCAGAGCTTTCGCCATGACCTGAACCAGAACCGGATCGAGTACGGACTGTTGTTTATCGAGAGCCTGCCGCAATGAAGAAGCTGCTCCGCCGCTTAATCCTGAAGGTGAAGGGCCCGCATCAGCAAGACCTTTTTCCACAGCCTGCCGCATCACTTCGAGCCGTTGAAGCATGGTCTGGATCAGATTCTCCGGATCCTGCTCCAAAGCAGCTGCCTGATCAGCCAAAACAACGTCACTGATACACTGATCTTGTTCGACAGCCGCCTCAATTAATTCCTGTATTGACTGGTAGGATAACATGCTTGCTCCTTAAAACATAACCGGCTCGATCCAGATCGCCTGGCTGACGCCCGTCAAATGCTTGATGTTGTCGCAAACGGCCGGATCAATTTGTTCGTCAGTCTCAATGATCATGACCGCCGTTCCGCCGCGAAAAGACCGGAATACTTTCATCGTGGCAATATTGATATGCCGCTCCGCCAGCTGACGCGTAACGCGACTGATAACGCCCGGTGCATCCCGGTGGCTGATGACAAGTGTATGGTATTCACCGCGAAATGAAACGTTCAGTCCATTGATGGATTCGATCAGAATTCTACCGCCGCCCGTTGACGCTCCCTGTACAATTGTCTGTCTGCCATCAGAGCACTCCAGTTCAATAATCGCTGTATTGGGATGAGCGCCCGGCAGCGCAACCTGCTGAAGGGTGTAGTCCAGACCCGCCTCACGGCACAATCGCGGGCTGATGCGAATCCGCTCGTCGTCGGGATTGAATCCGAGTAGACCCGCCAGAATCGCACGATCCGTGCCGTGTCCCCGATAGGTTTTTGCAAACGAACCGTGCAGGCGGATGACAGCCCGGACAGGCTGCTGCCCCGCCAGGGCACGGGCTACCCGGCCAATGCGAACGGCACCGGCAGTATGCGAGCTGGATGGACCAACCATCACGGGACCCATAATGTCAAAACAATTCATCGCTTTCGTATCGCTCCGGTCAATTATTTTTATCTGAAGTTTCATGCCCTGTCGTCGGGTCAATTGGCTCATAGCGCAGGATCGACTGGCGGGCGGCCAGAACTTCATCCAGTCTGGCTACAGCCGTTGTCGATGGCGCACTGCGGACAAGATCAACGTCTGTCTGTGCTTCGCGATCGATTTGGAGCAGTGCCTCAATAAACGCATCCAGTGTTTCCCGGTCTTCTGTTTCAGTCGGTTCAATCATCATCGCCTCTTTGACAACCAGTGGAAAATAAATCGTCGGCGGATGAAAGCCATAGTCGATCAGGCGTTTCGCAACGTCCAGCGTCGACGCACCAAACTGCTTCTGACGAGAGCCGGAAACAACGACTTCATGCATGCATACGCGGTTAAAGGGCACCTCATAGGCATCCGCCAGCCGGACACGTATGTAATTTGCGTTAAGAACGGCGCTTTCTGAAACACGTCTCAATCCTTCCGCACCATGTGTCCGGATATAAGCCCACGCCTTGACCAGAACGGCAAAATGGCCATGAAACCCTTTTAATCTGCCGATGGACAGCGGGCGCTGTGCATCCAGAATAAAGGTTTTATCCGCTTTTCTGGCGACCAGGGGAATCGGCAGAAAGGGTTCAAGGCTCGCTTTCACCCCGACAGGGCCTGCCCCGGGGCCACCGCCGCCGTGCGGTGTACTGAATGTTTTGTGCAGATTCAGGTGAACCACATCAAACCCCATATCACCCGGCCGGGTAATTCCCATGATGGCGTTCATATTCGCTCCATCATAATAGAGGAGACCGCCTGCCTGATGAACGAGATCAGCGATTATCTCAATCTGTTTATCGAACAATCCCAGCGTATTGGGGTTGGTTAGCATCAGCCCTGCTGTATCGGGACCGAGCAGTGCTTTCAAAGCAGCTACATCGACGCAGCCTTCTGCATCTGACCGGACTTCGATCACGTCAAAACCGGCCATCGCAGCTGAAGCGGGATTCGTTCCATGCGCCGAATCAGGAACAATCATCTTGGTTCTTTGACTGTCGCCGCGGTGTTCATGGTAAGCCCGAATCATCATCAGCCCGGCCAGTTCACCATGGGCGCCGGCAGCCGGTTGCAAGGTGAAGCGATCCATACCTGTGATTTCACAGAGCATCTGGTCAAGCTCATACATCAGTTGCAGACACCCTTGAACAGATTGATCCTGCTGCAGCGGATGAACCTGTTCGAATCCGGGCAGTCGTGCCATATCCTCGTTAATTTTAGGATTATACTTCATCGTACACGAACCAAGCGGATAAAAACCGCCATCGACACCATAGTTCATTTGTGAGAGACGTGTATAATGGCGAATCACGCCGACTTCACCCACTTCCGGCAAACGCGGCGGTTGTCTGCGCAGGCGCTCGGCGGGGATGATATCAGAAAGCGGCCGTTGCGGCTGATTAACAGGCGGCAGATAGTCACTCTGGCAATCAGGTTTGCTTTTTTCAAAAATGACCGATTCTTGCGTTTTCATTTATCTGCCCTCCTTTTCGCTTATGTAGCGCTGAATAGACATGACCAGCCGATCGATTTCTTCATCCGTTCTTTTTTCTGTAACAGCCAGAAGCCAGACACCATCCATATCAGACATCTTCTCTGATACGATCAGCCCTCCGATAAAACCGTCACGATACAGATGATCATTCAGCGCAGCTAAATCGCCATCATAGCGGATCGCAAATTCCTTGAAGAACGGTCCGTTGAACACCGGCTGGAACCTGGGTAATGCCAGCAGACGCTCACGCAGAAAATGTGTCTTGCGTGTACTGAGCTCGGCGACCCGGGCAAGTCCCGACGGTCCCATGAGTGCCAGATAAATCGTCGCCGTCAAAGCATTCAACCCCTGGTTGGTGCAGATATTGGATGTCGCCTTTTCCCGTCGGATATGCTGTTCACGTGTCTGAAGCGTCAATACATAACGGCGCTGCCCACGGGCATCCTTTGTTTCGCCGACAATCCGTCCCGGCATTCGGCGCATCAGATCTTTACGCACGGCAAAGAATCCGAGTGACGGACCGCCAAACGATAGGCTGTTGCCCAGCGC
>JAAYBY010000290.1 GCA_012729935.1 Clostridiaceae bacterium
ATGTCACCGATCCATCATCACTATGAACTGGGCGGCTGGTCAGAGAACAGAATTGTGTCTGTTTTTTGCCTTGTAACACTGATCGGCAGCGTGATCGGTTTACTGATGCTGTGAGTGCGATGTTCTGGTACACTATCAGGCGAGGTGTGAACACATGAGACAGAAAAAATTCTTTCAGCCGGATGAAATCCGTAACCGGGACGTTACACGAGTCCAGGCTGATCGTCTGCGCATTGAACCGCCCCGTCAGATCCATGCCGGTTTGTTGATCGTCACGCTGATCCTGATCTGTTTCGGCCTGGTCATGCTTTTCAGCGCCAGCATGACATTTGGATATTCGTCAGAAGGCGATGCGTTATATTTTGTTCTCAAACAATCTGGTATCACGCTAATCGGACTGGTACTGGCTCTTTTTGTTGCCTTGATCATCCCCGTGACTCTCTTTGATCATTTCTGGTTGTCACTTATTCTGTACAGCGTCACCACCGGCTTGCTGGTTCTTGTAAAAATCAATGGACTGGTAATCAACAGCGCCAGACGATGGATCAGTCTGGGCGGCACTACTTTTCAGCCATCTGAACTGGCGAAAATCTCGATCGTTTTCTGCTTTGCAGGATATGTGTCGATGATATCGCGTAAGAGAAAAGCAAAACGCCTGCGGTTTAAAACGCCGGTCAGGCAGTTCATTGCCGATGGCTGGGTCGATGTTCTGATCCCCGGCTTTGCAATACTGATCTGGATCGGGCTGATCGCCTGGCAGCCACACCTTTCCGGCGCTCTGATTCTCTGTTTTATTGCAGCGGTTTTGTATTTGACAGCTGGAATATCGCTGCGATCCTGGGTGAGCGCAATCGTGCAGCTTCTTGTTGTTGTCCTGATTCTTGGACTGATCATCGCTGTCTTACTGTCTGTCACACCAAGTGGTGAATTGAAGCAGATACTCCAGGAGAAAGTGGTAGATAACTTTGAACATGTCAGCAAACGGATGAATTCATTTCTGGAACCGGAGGAAGCGACGGACGACGACATGTATCAAATCAATCAGGCGATCATTGCCATGGGCTCCGGCGGGCTGAATGGCATCGGGCTGGGAGAAGGCCGGCAGAAATACAATTATCTGCCTGAAGCACATAATGACTACGTCTTTGCGATTATCGGTGAAGAGCTTGGTTTCGCCGGAACCGTAATGGTGGTACTTTTGTTTTTCCTGTTCATGTATATGGGCGTAGGTGTCACACGAAAAGCATCGAGCCAGTTTACCGCACTGCTGGCTGGCGGGTATACCATGCTGATCAGTATTCAGGCTTTTCTTAATTTTGGTGTTGCCACGCATACTTTACCGTCAACAGGCGTTTCACTGCCGTTTTTCAGTTACGGAGGGACGTCTAACCTGTTCTTCCTGATGGCCATCGGACTGCTGCTGGCTGTATCCAGATCAGGCCAGAGAAGACCGGTTGAATCCAGTCAGGCAAACAGACTGACACAGCCGGTGAACAGACCCGTGAAACAGTCTGCCCAACAGACTGATACGCATAACCGGCAGATTTATCAGGCTCCAATCCGTGTGTCGGGTCGGGAGGGTTGATGATGTCGGATCGGTTGATCATTCTCTCTGGAGGCGGGACCAGCGGACATGTCAATCCAGCTTTAGCCATCGCGGATGATCTGCAGCAGAGCGATCCGGCTTTGGATCTGTTGTTTGTCGGTAAAAAGCAGGGCATCGAGGCCGATCTGGTGAAACGAGCTGGTTATGCCTTTGAAAGCGTTGAGGCGGCACCGCTTCCGATGCGTCCATCGCCGGCTATGATCCGCGCAGTCGCAACATTTTTACGCGGGCGTCATCAGAGTCGGCAACTGATGAAGAAAAGAAGACCACTCGCCGTAATCGGAACAGGTGGCTATGTCTGCAGCCCGGTCGTCTCAGCTGCCGCTTCCCTGAAAATCCCCGTGTTATTGCACGAACAGAATGCATATCCCGGGAGAAGCAATCGGTTGATGGCCCGTAAGAGCCAGGCTGTATGTGTAGCCTTTCCGGGCACCGAGCACTATTTTCCGTTCCCTGATCGCGTAACTGTCACAGGTAACCCGGTGCGACAGGCATTTTTTTTACAGGATCACATGGCTGCCCGGAAAAAATTGTTTCCAGAGGACCAGAGACCACTGATTCTGGCGATGGGCGGCAGTCTTGGCGCACGGACAATCAACGAGGCGATCTGTCATCTGGACGCATGGATCAGTCAGCGCAGGAACCGGGACCAGTCTGTTCCGCGCATTGTATTGTCAGCTGGTAAACAGCATTTTTCAACTGTTCAGTCGGCAGCTTCAACAGAAGGCGACTGGCTCACAGTCATTGAATACATTCACAATATGCCCGAGATGATGGCTGCGGCAGATTTGATTATTTCGCGAGCCGGCGCATTAACCTGTTCGGAGATTGCGGCTTTGGGACGGCCTTCTGTCCTGGTGCCTTATCCATATGCAGCCGGTGATCATCAAACCTTTAATGCCCGTGTTCTTGTCGATGCAGGTGCTGCCCTGATGTGCAGGGATGATCAGTTCGACGCAGCCTGGCTGGCTGAGAACCTGAATCAGCTGATTGATCATCCGTCTGTTTTAAAGCAGATGAGTGAGCGGGCATCCAGTTTGGCAAAGCCGGAAGCAACGCGTGAGATTATCCGGTGCCTGATGCGTTTGACACCGTTATGACACATCAATCGGAACGTAAGACAATTTATCGGGACAAAACCGGCCGGTCAGTACGACGTACAGCGGCTGCGATTTTTGTTTTTCTGCTACTGGGTCTGCTGATTGCCTTTGCCCCCGCCTTTCGCTTGCAAACGGTCAGCTTACCTGACGAATTGAGGAAAATCAACCCAGAGCAGCTTGAAGCCGCCAGTCAACTGCGAGTGGGTCAGCACCTGTTTCAAGATTTGGGCGGATCAGTGTCTCATTTGTTTTCACTTCGCTATGGCCCTGTGGAGGATCGCATCCTGAAGGCTTTTCCCGTGGTAAAAAATGCAGTGGTCCGTATGGACTGGCCGGGTACCATACAATGTGAAATTGTTGAACGGATAGAGGTCGCCTGGCTATCGGTTCCGGACGGCTATGTCATGATTGACAAGGAGGGCATCGCGATCGAAATATGGACTCAGGAACCTGATGAGATTCCGGTCATCGAAGGACTTCTTGTACAGTCAATGATGCTGGGCAGTCAGCTGACGGTTGACGTCCCGGATGCACTCTCTCGCGCAATCAGTTTACTCGGTGCTATAATTGAGGCAGATCAGGATCAGCGTCCTGACACAGGGCTCCTGAGTCAGGTCAAATCTATCAGGCCTGTCAGCGGCCGACAGCTTTATCTGACGCTTTCGCTGCCGGACTCAGGAGATATGCTGACTGTTTTGTCGGAGACAGGTTCGGATCAGGTCGATGATATGCTCTGGCTGCGGTTTGCGATGGATCAGCACGTGTTGAGTGATCTGGGCAAAGGCGTCCTTGACCTGACCGGTGACCGAAAAACATTTTTGCCAGATGGCTGAAAAAGGAGGATTTTCATGTTTCCACTCATTGGCCTGTTAATTGGCCTTCTCGTCGGCCTGCTGGTTGATATTGACATACCTGCAGCTTATTCATCCTATGTAGCGGTTGGAATTCTGGCCGTGCTTGATTCGGTTATCGGAGCGATCACCGCCAACCTGCAAAACAGATTCCGTGTCCGCCTTTTCATAACCGGCTTTTTGGGCAATTCAGCGATTGCTGTTGCTCTGGCAGCCCTTGGTGACCAGCTGAATATCCAGCTGAGCCTGGCAGCTGTCTTTGCTTTTGGTAACAGGATATTCATCAACTTCTCGACAATCCGCCGGTTACTGCTCGAACGATGGGACAACAGACGTATAAAAGCTGTTCAGACAGCTGAATCGGATGATGTCAAGATCTTGTAATAAAAACTTAAAATGATACTAAATATTGTTGTACCGTCTGTCATCTTAGTGTAAAATTGTGACAGGATAGCTTGTGAAAAGCAGAATATCTAAAAATCCATTGTTGTTCCGTTACAGCTTGAATGGACAAGACGGAAACGGAGAGGGGATGTTGAATTGTCTGAATTTAAAATGGGATTTGGCATGGAAAATGATCATTTTGCGACAATAAAAGTCATTGGGATTGGCGGAGGCGGCTGTAACGCTGTAGACCGCATGATCGATGGTGATATACAGGGGATCGAATTTATATCGGTCAATACCGATAATCAGGCGCTGATGCGTACGAAAGCCAGCAACCGGATTCAAATCGGTGAAAAGATAACGCGCGGCCTCGGAGCCGGCGCTAATCCGGAACTTGGAGAAAAAGCTGCGTCTGAATCGAAAGATGAAATTGCGCAGCTGATACGTGGTACTGATATGCTTTTTATCACAGCCGGGATGGGCGGTGGTACCGGAACAGGTGGTGCACCGGTCATTGCACAGATTGCCAGAGAGCTGAACATCCTGACGGTTGGTGTTGTGACGAGACCTTTCCGTTTTGAGGGGTCCCGCCGTATGCAGAATGCTGAACGGGGCATTCGCGAAATGGAGAAGTTTGTCGATTCACTCATCGTCGTTCCAAACGACAAACTTCTGGAAATCGCCGCTGAAGAGACGACGCTCGATGAAGCGTTTACGCTGGCGGATCAGGTTTTGAAATATGGTGTTTCGGGTATTTCCGATCTGGTGGCTGTGCCGGGTCTGATCAACCTTGACCTCGCTGATGTGCGGCGTGTGATGACATCGGCCGGCGTCTGCCACATGGGTATCGGCAGGGCATCTGGTGAAGGACGGTCGTCCCACGCAATCCGCCAGGCCATCAACAGCCCGCTGCTTGATACAACAATCGACGGTGCACGCGGAGTCATTATTAATTTCACCGGTGGCCGGGACATGCGCATCCGTGAAGTGGATGAGGCTGCTTCTATCGTTCGAGATGCCGTATCACCGGACGCTGATATCATTTTCGGCGCGGTCATTGATCCGGAGATGGCTGACGATATCATGATTACCGTCATAGCAAGCGGTTTTGACCGCGATATGCCTGCAGTAAAAGCAGGTAAGACCGGAGCGGTCGATCAAGATACAAGACCCGTTCGCTTTGCCTCCATGAAGCCTGAAGTCAAAACCGGGTATGATGCAGAGAAAGAACCGGTGCAGGGCGTATCCGCTGCCGCTCCGGCGGTTGATTCTTCAGTTTCAGATGTTCCGGATTTTCTGTCCCGACCCAATGATCTGCCACAAACAAGAACACCGTCCAAGTCGGAATCGTTTGGTTTTCACACGGTTGGTAGCCAGTCAGATTCGGCAGATGTGACAGCCGAAGATGATTCGTTTCAGACGAATGCTCAGATAAAGGCTCCGAAACCGGATCAGTCAGCAGTCAGTCAGGATTCTGATACACAGCATGTCTATGAGCCGGAAGAAATCGATGAACTGCCGGAGGTTGAAAGCAGAGAGCGCCGTCAGCACGAAAAACGAGCCGGAAAGATTCTTCCCTGGTTTTTACAGGATAGCGGTCGAAATCAGGATTAGTCAGCCTGTGGTGGAATAGGAGGATTCATGTGCGTTGCCCATTTTGTGGTCATGACGAAGATAAAGTAATCGATTCAAGACCGGCTGATGAGGGCGCAGCGATCCGTCGCAGACGTGAATGTATTCACTGTGGAAGCCGTTTTACGACCTACGAAAAGGTTGAAAACCTGCCTCTGATGGTCATCAAAAAAGATGGTTCCCGCCAGCCGTTCAATCGGGATAAGCTGATTGCCGGCATTCAGAAAAGCTGCGAGAAGCGACCTGTCTCGACTGAACAGATAGAGGCACTGGTTGACGATATTGAAAGTAAATATCAAAACAGTCTGAAAAGAGAAGTGTCATCAAGGGATATTGGCGAATCCGTGATGGACGAACTGAAGTCGATCGACGAGGTGGCTTATGTCCGCTTCGCTTCGGTATATCGCCAGTTTAAAGATGTCAGTTCATTTCTAAATGAGCTGAATAAAATTCTCAAGAAACAGGAGGAGCGGGAGTCATGAAAAAAGCACTCATCATCGACGACGACCCGAATATCAGTGAACTGCTCCGTCTGTATTTTGATAAAGATGGTTTTGCAGTTATTAGCTGTCTGGATGGTGATTCCGCGTTTGAGACATTCAGAAGTTCAGAGCCGGATGTCGTGATTCTGGATTTGATGCTGCCCGGCAAAGACGGTTTTGACATCATGCGGGAAATCCGGCGCATATCGCAGGTTCCGATTGTCATGCTCACAGCGCGGGGAGACACCCTTGACAAAGTGGTCGGCCTCGAACTGGGTGCTGATGATTACGTACAGAAACCATTTGAACCCAAGGAGCTGATGGCGCGGGTCAAGGCAGTACTGAGACGGACCGAAGCCAACACATCAGGCGCACAGCTCAGCCAGCCGCGTTCTGCCCGCAGTGAAGTAGCCGAATACCCGAATTTGATTGTTGACAAATCTCGCTATTCTGTTATTGTCAACGAACGGGAAATTGAGATGCCGCCCAAGGAACTGGAGTTGCTTTTCTTTCTGGCAATGCATCCGAATCGGGTGTTTACACGAGAACAACTGCTTGAAAATGTGTGGGGTTACGACTTTTACGGCGAATCCAGGACGGTTGATGTTCACATCAAGAGAATCCGGGAAAAACTGGACGATGCCGGCGACCACCCGTCCTGGATGATTAAGACGGTCTGGGGAGTCGGATACAAATTCGAAACGGTTTAGCGAATGGCCAGAACTCAGAGGATATTCAACCGATCACTTTACATCAGGACAGTCCTTCAACTGACGATGGTTATTCTGGCTGTTTTTCTGGTTTTAGGTCTGGTTAATTATTCGATTGTATCAAAATTAACACTTCGTCAACAGGCGGATAAGCTGCTCAACGCCGCTCAGGCGATATCCAGCACAGTTGCCATTAACCTTGATGATTATGGAGATATTGATAATCGTCAGGTTTCCAGTTATGTCAACTTTTCAGCACGATCTACAGGAGCCCTTGTCTGGATTATCAACTATCAGGGTGAGATCATCATGCAAACCGGTATTCCGGCCTCTGTAATCAACCAACTGGAGCTTTCTGAACGCGGTTTCTATCAACTGGATGATGACCATAGAATTGGCCGCCGCGCAGGGACGTCCGGCATCAGTCAGACTGGAGATTTCGATGGGCTTTTTGAGAAAACCAACGAATACTGGCTTTCAGCATCTTATCCGATTCCTTCAGGTAATCTGGGGTACCGTGGCGAAATTCAGTTTCATTATGCGCAGAAGACACCGAGTTTCGCAAATTTTTTAACAACCAGCGGCCTGATCATGTCCTTTGTCATCGCGTTTGCGTTTGCCTTGCTATTCAATGGCATTTTGTCCCGGAATATCACACGGCCGATTCAGTTGCTGTCTGAAGCAGCCGATAAGGTTGCCCGCGGCGACTTGACAGCACGCGTGCAGCCAATAACCAGTGAGCGGTCTGACAACAGGACCCTGTTTCACAGTTTCATCACAGACGATTTGACTGTCCTGGTGCAGACGATGAACGATATGATTGATAAACTTGCGAATCAGGAACGTGATCGAAAGGATTTTATATCCAGCGTATCTCATGATTTACGTACACCGATTACATCGATCCGGGGCTTTGTTGAAGGCATGCTTGACGGTACGATACCGGAAGATAAATACGGACATTATCTGGAAATAGTGAAACAGGAGGTTTTAAGACTTCAGACACTCATTAACACAATGTTTGAAGGATCTGTGATGGAATCAGAAAAATCGTTGAATCAGACAGTTTTTGATATCAATCAGGTGATCCGCGAAGATATTATCGGGCTGGAATCACTTCTGTCCAC
>JAAYBY010000291.1 GCA_012729935.1 Clostridiaceae bacterium
CCGATCCTTCCGGGTCAATTGTCTGAATGACACGATGTGAATCACCCTTCCCTTTTTGTCTGTTCCCTTTCAGTTTCAGATAGACATGCGTCAGTAAAAAAGCTGGAATCGCCAGAGTACCGCCAATGATCAGAAGATATTCCGGTCGTGAAGCTATTTGCCAATAATCCAGAAAGTCCAGCAGTCCCGGTCCCAGGGCAAATCCATGCAAAATGTGCAGTTGTTCAGTCAGAAAAAATGATAAGCCTGAGAGAAGCACGGTTGCCAGAAAGGCAACCGGTGAAAGTATCAGAATCAAATAATCAGCTGCAACCGAAAGGCCTCCGACCGATGAAACGACCGCTGCCAAGACAAAAACAGAGCAGGCTATCTGTTTTCCGACAGCGCGATTATTCAGATAAATTGCCAGCAGCACTGCAGAAACGATAAACATTACGACCGGATAGAAACCTGCAGTATACATGCCGGCTGTTGCGTCTCCGGCAAGAAAGCGGTTTAAATCACCTGTCACCAACATACCGCTGCTCGTGATATGAGAACCAGACTGTGTCCAAAGAACATGGTTCAGAACAGCATGCAGTCCAGTGGGCTGGAGCAATCGACTTAAAAAGCCGTAAATGACCAGGCCGATTGTACTTGATTGGAAAATCCAGACCGCCAGATGCTCAAACATTCTGGCCAACAGTGTCCATAACCAGCCGGAAAACAACCCACCGCAGAATGAAAGAAGGACAGCTGTGAAAAAGCGAAGACTGCTGCTGGCTAGTCGTTTGCCAAATCGTGCGGATCGGTATCGATCTGCGAGCACCCACAAGGCCCGGATCAGCAGCATGACAGCAACTGCGGGCAGCCAGCCGAACGAGAAGCTTCCTTCAGGCAGGTCCGGGCGTATCCAGTCAGCCAATGATGCAGCACTGACCAGCCAAACATAAGCTGCGACGACTGCTGTTAATACAGCCCAGGTACGATCGAAACGAATTGTGGCTAATACAAGAACACCTGCCACCAAAACAGGTGCCTGAGCCAGTAAGACATTTGATATTGCTGCGAGTATAACCGATGCCTGGACAGACAGTCTCGACAAAACATCTGACAGCATCAGAAGCAATTCAGCCAGCGCAACAGTTGTGATGGGCAGCATCATCGCCTGAATCAGTTCTTCAGCAAGGTGTTCCCAACGATATCGTTGGTTTACATCCGTACTTTGTTGAACAGAATCAGCCAATCTCAGCGGACGCTTCTGCGTGAGTCGTCGAAACATGAAACGAACTGCCTCCATATCATCGATACGTTATTTCAATCTGACACTGCCTATTCTGACACAGAGGGCTTATCGTTTCAAGGGATCAAGATATTTCAGACTCAATCATGTCGATCATTTTCTGCTCCATGGATGGTGCGTATCCTACTGTGTTGGACACCTGGCTCCCATCGCTAAAAACCGAAAACTGCGGTATAGATTGCGCGCCATAGCGGATAGCCAGGTCATTTGCCAGATCAACGTTTATCTTGACGACGTGAGCTTTTCCGTCATAAGTCACAGCAAGCTCTTCAATGAATGGTGCAGCAGCTTTACAGGGCGGGCACCATTCAGCCCAGAAATCAACAAAAACCGGCTGGTCTGTCTCTTTGATAAACGCTTCAAAATCAGCAATAGGCCGTTCACTGATCTTTCCGTTATCTGAAATCAGTTCAACAACTGCCGCTGATGTAGTCTGTTCCTGCTTTGAACCCAATTTCAGCGTACCATCCTGATAGAGAACAACCAAAACAATGGCAATGATCAGGATCGCCAATACGATGACTGCAATCGGAAATGTCTTTTTCAGATTCATGAAAAACCTCCTGAGTAACAGTATGTCCGCCAAAACATGTGCGATGATCTGGCGGACAATTGTTTTGTATCAGTATGATAAATGATGAAACACAATCAAGTCTGTAATAGAATCACGGAGCGATCAATACTTACGCTTGATTTTTCGCGACGTTGTCTTTTCAAATTCCGTATCACGAAGTGTAAACTGCCGAACCGCTTTATAAGTCGTCAGGCGGTGATTAACCTTTTTCACTTCTTCCTGAATCAGTGCCTTAACCGACGGATCAGTCAATGCAACATCCCCAAGCGTCTCTTTGATCTTTTCTTCATTCGGAAAAATTTCCGCCGTCACCATGGTGTCTCCACCGTCATCTTCCGTCCCGGACACCAGACATTCCTGGATAAATTCACTTTGACTCAGCAAAAATTCAATCTCCTCAGGAAAAATATTTTTGCCGTTTTTAGTCACGATAACGTTCTTCTTCCGGCCTGTAATAATGACAAATCCGTCTTTATCGATATATCCCAGATCGCCTGTGTGGAAAAACCCATCCTCATCAATGGCTTCACGCGTCGCTTCCTCATCCTCGTAATAGCCCAGCATGACGTTGGGACCTCTCCCGATGATTTCGCCAATACCGTTTTCGTCCTCGTTGACAATACGAACCTCGACCCCTGGCAGCGCCAGACCGGCTGCACTGTCGTTGTAGTCTACATTTCGGTTTAATGCCAGTATCGGTGCGCATTCGGTCAGTCCATACCCCTGAACACTCAGAATTCCCAGATCACGCATCCCTTTGAGCACTGCAGGGTCTATCGCTGCGCCACCGGCTATCATCAGGCGCAAATGTCCTCCAAATGTTTCGTGAACTTTGGCGAACAGTGTACGTCTTTTATCAATCCCGACTTTTCGCAGTGTATTGCTCAGTTTCAAGCCAATCCTAAACTTTTTTGCTAATTTCGGGTCTGCCGTGACTGTTTTCATAATTCGTTTATAAAACAGTTCAGCCATCAGGGGAACGACAAGGATAATCGTCACCTTGGACTCCTGCATGTTACGGGTAATATGCCGGAGACCTTCACACGTTGCAATGGTACAGCCCCTGTAGATCGGGCAGAGAAATCCGCATGTGCATTCATACGTGTGATGCAGCGGCAAAACGGACAGGAAAGTATCCTTATCATCAATATATAACATCTGGCACATTGCCATCAGGTTGATGCAAATATTATTGTGCGACAACATGACAGCTTTTGAACGAGCCGTCGTTCCAGACGTAAAAAGCAGAATATTCATTATTTCGGGATTGATTTCAGCATCCAGAAATGAGCGGTCGCCTGTTTCAAGTGCTTTTTCACCAGCTTCCAGGCATTGCCAGAATGAGAGAACATCCTGATCCGCATCAGGTTCATCCATTGAGATAAAAGTCCGGACAGTGGGAATCTGAGCACGGATCTCGTTGACGACAGCCTGCTTGCTGCTGGAAAAGACCAGGACATCTGCGTGCGAACGATTCAGCAGACTGGCAATTTCTGCCTCCGGCAGCTCTTTGTCGAGCGGCACGACTACACCAACGCCATTGACTGTCGCCAGATAAGTAACATACCACTCATAACGTGTTTCTGCCAGAATGGCAATTCTGGCATCAGTGCGTCCCAAAGATTTAAAGAACGTGCCAAGCGAATCAACATCTCTGGCAAACTGACGATAGGTGACCGGCAGATAAGCCTGTTCTTTTGAACTTGTCTCCGGTATACCCTCACGATGAACGACGCGGGGATCCTTAATGAGGAATGCAGCTTTATCGCCGTAATGTTCAACACTTTGCTGAAGCATATCTCGAAGATCGCGAATTGTTCTGACATCAAACAGGGGTATGTTTTTCATACTGGCACCTCGTATTGCGCTGGTGGGTCCGCTTTTGAAACAATTATGTTAACATTATATCGAATCATGGATTCTATTGAAACATAGATTTGTCGTATTATCGTGAATGCTGATCAGAAAACAGGTTGATTTGCCACCTTTTTCTGCGATCATGGCAGTATGGAGGATACGTATATTAAAAAAAAGTCTGAAGACTGTCTGGATCGGAATCCTGAGCGGACTCCGATACAAATTTGTTTGTCAGGTCAACAGATCACGATCGACTGCTGTCTGCGTTTTAATCGACGGGCAATAAAAACCGGGCCATCCGGTCCGGACGGTTTGACGTATGCTCAGCTGATTCAGACTGGCATCAGCCGCTACTGGTCAGGTCAGCATCTGATTAACACCCCGGAATTACCCGGGACAGTATCAGTCTCAGTTATATTTCAGAGTCCCGATACACGTCGATCCTGTCTGATCCGTGTTCGCCCGCTCTTTTTCATGCCGGCTCACGTGGTCAGTCCATTTTACAGGCGTTTATGGGGATTCTTTAAAACCGGCCAATTCGAAAGCATCGGGTTGAACTGGTCGCCGGAGAATCCGGGCGTCATGGTTCTGCCGCCCTTTGAGAACCAGGAGATTCCACAGCGTGTGGCCGCTCATGAGTTTGGGCACTTACTCGGACTGGGCGATGCATATGGCGCGTTTTACCGCTTCTATGCCAATGCTCCTAACACCGGCCATTACATCATGAATAGCCGCGGAACCGTCCAGCCGCAGGAAGTTCAAATGGTCTTGAAAGCTCATAAGACCCGCCGGATGCAATACTTCCCCAGATCGTTCCAAATATCGGCAATCAGGCGCGGCATCAAGCGTGATCTGCTGTATCAGGTTCACGCGTTAGCTGGCCGATGTAAAAAATTGCTGCGTACGCTCAAACACTCTAATCGGTGAATTCAGGTTTTTCCATTGTCCCTAAAAACAGCGGGATACCTGTCTGAACATCCATAATACCGTAAAGGAAGGGATGATCAAACACCAGCGTTTCTTCCGCCACCGGCATACTCGTCAGTCTCATTTCAACGGATGTAACGGCTGCTGCCTCTGTCCCTTTTTCATCGACACGACAATACGTTTTATGTTTAATCTCACTGATAAAAAGATCGGAACGATCCTGTTCATTCATGCGGGAGAAATCAGCAACATCTGAAAAAGCCTGCTGCACTCCCAGGGCAGACAGCTCATTCAGCAGACTGTCCTCATATGTTACCTCGAATTTGGGGAATGTCAGTGTAATGGAAACAGGCTCCCGCTTATTGAGCAGAGCAGAGAATTCATCAACGGTCAGATCGGCTGCCCACTCATTTAAATTGACTGATGAATCGGGCATGAGGGCAAAGAAAGCAAAGACATCGTCTTCATACGGCAGCCATACGCCATTCACTTCGTTATCCTGAATACGTTCAATCCGGTCTGTTCGATTCATGTAGATGACTGTCTCGTCACCTTGCGGCGTTTTGAACAATCCTTCCTGATTGGATTCAGGATTAAACGGTGTTTCCCAATCAGCTTTAAAGCTGATTGCATTCATGAGATACATCATCACATCCGGGTCAATATCATCGATGATCTTATCAATTTTATCTCGTGTTGCCTGACGTACCCATTGATTGATAATGTCAATATTCGATGGATTTGAAAAATCCAAGGCATAAGCAGCAGCACCATAATAGTCTGCATTGCGTTTGAGGAAAGCCTGATTGATCGGGTATCCTTCTCGAATCCATAATGCATTGGAAATAAATAGTTCTGTCTTTTCACCAGATTGACTGAGCAGCGTCATCCAGTCACGACTGCCCTCATTGATCAATGCTTCCTCAAGAGCAGAAGAAGAAAGGGCTTCACGCATCTCAGCCAATGTCTCATTTTCGGCACCGTTCATGGTCATTGCCAAGGCTAGATAAACGGAGGCAGGAGACAAAAAGATTTCTTGCCGGTCTGATAGTGACGCTTGAAATAAACGAAGCGAAAAAGATGTAACAGCGTCTGTAAAATCAGCAGCAGGCAATGGCGGATTGGCCGGCCGTTCTGCTGCAACAACTGATTTCATCAGGTCACCAGCGCCAGTCATTGGCGATGAACAGCCAGATAACAAAATGGCACCAGACAGCACAGCAATCAATATTTTTCGATGGTTCATTATAATCACCCCACGTATTATTGGACGCTCACATAACGGTTTAGTTCCCTGGCCATGCAGCCTCCTGTGGTTTTCCGGTTGAATCTATCAGATCTCTTTTTACGGCTCGTTCGTATTTGATTCAAACGATCAAATTGGAGATCTTGACAATATCCTGATAGCTATACTATAATCACGCTTGCCGTCTGTAGACAATCAAGCGGCTATCTGTGGGGCATTAGCGCAGCTGGGAGCGCACAACACTGGCAGTGTTGGGGTCACGAGTTCGAGTCTCGTATGCTCCACCAGAACATCAGATCCGGACACTTTTTCAGTAGATGAAGTGTCCGGGTTTATTATTCTTCAGGCTGATCGTTTTCGAACAGTGCCGATGACCATCATTCACACACTTTTAAAAATTATGATGATTTTTGAAAGACCTCACGCCAGATAATCAACATCTAATTCACACCAGCGGCCGAACAGCTTTATATAACCCTTTGTACCGTTCATAGACTGTCGAATATCTTTGATAAACATCAGATCGCGGATAGACAGTTTCCTGTTCAACAACCATGTGATCCGCAGCCTCCCGTAAATTGGAAAAAGCACCTAAAGCAACACCGGTCATCATGGCGCAACCGGTTGTGCCTGCTTCACTGGTCTGCAGCAAAGTCACAGGCATATTCAGAATGTCCGCTTTCATTTGAAGCCACACCCGGTTTTTTGCACCGCCTCCTGTTGCCCTCAATTGTCTGACAGCCACTCCCGCTTCACATAAGTGTTCAAGATTCAGACGCATTTCAAAGCAGATTCCTTCCATGGCCGCAAGGTAAATATCCTCTGCGGTATTGGCCAATGTCAGTCCGACAATTGCGCCTCTTGATTCTGTATCCATGAAGGGTGTCGCAGCACCTGCAAAATGAGGCAGCACCAAAAGTCCGGTCGGTACTCCGCTCCATTTTTCGGCCAGCTGATGATACAGATCCGGATTTCCTTTGCTCGTATCATGGGTCATACAGCCTGTCAGTCTATCAATCACCCAGCTGACCAGCGCGCCGCCGCTATAAATAAAGGCATAACAAACAAAGTGATTAGCTTTTAGATAAGGGATTATCGCATAGTGTCCGGAAGCCATCTTGTCAAAATCACACGTTTCGAAAACCGGTGTGATGCATTCGACAGTTCCTGCACCATCAACCGCCCAGCCTGGCTCAAAAACACCGCTGCCAACCGCAGCGGCAACCTGATCATGGGATGCTGTAACAATGAGCAAATTTTCTTGAAATCCAAACCGTCTGGCCAGGTTTTTCCGGATCGTCCCCGCCGGCGTGCCGATCGGTACGGGATCAGGAAACAGTTTCATATCTATATCGGCCGCTTGAAAAATTGATCTGCTCCATTTTCCTGTATGGACATTGAAAGCCATTGTCCGCGCGGCCATTGAGTAGTCAATTTGCGCGCGTCCGCTTAGGAGATAAACGATATAATCTGCCATCAGCAGTAAGCGTCTTCCCCGTGTCAATAAATCCGCCCGGTTATCCCTCAACCACATTAGTTTCGGCAGGCTGTACATGGAATGTGCACTCACACCTGCTGTTTCGTAGATGGCTTTATCTCCCATTTTCTGCAGCAGCTGCTCACATTGTTCCTGACCGCGCGGATCGGTGTAAAGCATTGCATGACATAAGGGGTTGTCCCATTCATCCAGCAAAACAAATGTCTCGCCAAAACTTGTGACACCTATACCTGCCAGATCCGGATGTCTGGGTGCGATTTTTTCGATTAAAGACTGAACAGCTTGCCAGACGGTTGTTGCGTCAAGTTCGTGCTCAGATTGCGTACGCACGATTGGATAACGGGTTGAGACACTGTCAATTCCTTCACCACGATCTGTGAAAATGGTCATCTTGCAGGCTGTCGTTCCAATATCCAGTCCGGCTAGTTTCATAGCGCACTCCTTATGTGATATTATCGCCGGACTATTCCCCGGAATAGGGTATGGTTCGTTTGACACTTTGCGGTCTTTTACCCAGACAGCGAAGCAGATTCAAGCCAAATAGCCTGTCTTGAATATCCTTGCTGATACCAAGCCGCTTGTATATTTCTGTATCCCGATCGATCCATTCTGATGTCCAGCGCGTATTGTAATCATACGCATGCGAATCGGTACCGAAAATAACATGGTCTGATAGATCATAGTCGACACGCATCAGCTTGGTCAGTACCTCTTCCCGATAAATCGCCGGTGTCCCCGGGGTGATATCGATGAACATTTCAACGTCAAAATCCGCACGATGTGCGTGTGTGTTCGCAAATTTTCCATAGACAGCTATACATTCATCAACCCACGGCCACGAGACGTGTGCAAGTATGAAACGCAGTCCTTTTATGTCCAGCAGACATTCAAATTCTGCAGGACGGTTGAAA
>JAAYBY010000292.1 GCA_012729935.1 Clostridiaceae bacterium
ATGCCATAGCCGATAACAAACAAGTGTCCTTTAAATATTTCGAGTATACGCTGACCAAGACGCTTCGCCACCGTCGAAATGGTCATGTGTATACTGTTAGTCCCTATGCCTTACATCAGGATAATGAATACTACTATTTGATCTGTCATAATCCTGAGCGCGGCATCGTCCACTTCCGTGTTGATAAGATCGCGGAGATTGAAGTACTTGAGGATGCTAGTAAACCATTGCCTGAGGACTTTGATCTGGTGACTTATACACAGCAAATGATCTCTATGTATGGCGGTGAGCTGGAAACTGTGACGATCGAGTTCGCCAACGATCTGATTGGTGTAGTAATTGATCGGTTCGGCACAGACATTGATCTTGCCCGAGTCGATGAAGATCACTTCTCAACAAAACTGCAGGTAGGTATCAGTCCGACATTCTTCTCCTGGCTATTTCTGTTTGGTGATCAGGCTAAGATTACTGCCCCGGAACATGTGGTAGATCAGGTGAGAAATCAAGTTAAGGAATTATGTGAACTTTATGATTAATTTAGCGAGCAGGTTTATCGTGACTTGCCATTGTTATTTTGAAGGATGTAAATCATATGAAGGAGAATTTGAATGCGCTTGGACAGCTAAGTAATAGCTATAAGAATGAGAAAGTCATCAACCAAAAGATGCTGCATCAGAGCAAACTACTGCTCGTTATGTACAGAAGAGTGGTCTGGGGTGTTGAGCATAGTTTATATGATTTAGAAGTTACTGCCGAAGAGTTTGGCAGCAGAAGAATACAGCAGCTAATCGATTTTCTCGCTTTTGATTTTGAACGCGAGATCGATGAGGACAAAATAGAGAGTCATTTAAACAGCATCGCAGCAACGCAGGATCTGATCTTGCTAATCGATCGTGCTTTGCTAAGACTAAGAGAATACCCGGAGCTTGGAGAAGTGTATTTCGATCTGCTAAACAAGAAATATATCATCAAGTATGGTTATTCGGATCAGGAGCTGATGGAATCACTTGATCTGACACGCTCCACCTTTTACCGGTATAAGCGATATGCGACGCATTTGCTTGGGGTTATCCTATGGGGATATGTCCTGCCAGAGTTTAGTGATTCAAACACTGGCTTACTCAGATGTGCAGAGGAAGAGATTAATGAATAATGTCTACCTTTGAAAGAATACCGTCTACTTATGAAAAAGCAATGTCCACTTTTAAAAAAGAAGAGTCTATTTATATCAAAAAGAACTGTCGATTCCCTTTACTGCCGCAACGCATTCGAGTTATTGACAAATTGCACAATAGTGATACCTATTTGGAACCCTTTTGACACCTCATTGAGACCCTTTTGACACCCTTTTGGTACTGTATTGAGACTTTGACCAGGTTATAATGTGTATAGCCGAAAATATGTTCTTTTTAGGCCTTGCGGTCGGAGCGATCTGACCCCAGGGTCTTTTTTTATGCCCTTTTTCGGCTAATACATAATGGCTTCGCAAATGTGGAGGGTCGTCTGGCAACAGACGGCCCTTTTTGCGTTCCCGGAAAGGATAACCGATGAAGTGCAGGTCGCCGCCTTTTCTCCGTTTGTCAGCAAATCCATAGCAGCAAACAAAACACAAACGGAGGAAAACTAAATGAAACGCATAAATTTGAAAGACATCTACCCTTTCTACACAGAAGACTGTTTTATCACGGTTGAAGACGCAGTCGCAGATACCTTTGATGAATGTAGAAAGCAAGAGCAATCGTGTGAACGAAAAGTTTTTCGTCACAGAGCCTACTATTCGCTTGATCGCAATGATGGCATAGAGAATAGCATGCTGAGGAAGTCAGACTCGCAATACGAAGCATATGAAAGAAAGCAATTCAATAAGCACCTTTATCTAGCCATCCTCAGATTGCCAGAAAAGCAAGCTAAGCGCATTTACGCACACTTTTTTCTGGGAATGAATCTGAGTGAGATTACAAGGGCAGAAGGGATTAGTTGCCATAAATCAATAAAGGGATCTATAGAAGCCGGTTTGGCAGCACTGAAAAAAGATTTGATAAATTTTTGCGATTGACCCCCCAAAAACGCCAAAAAATGTCAGGGCTTATGAGAGGCATTATTTCCCTTCTCAAATGAACTTTGAAAACTGAATAAACGAGATCCGGATACTTTAGGTGCATGAACCTGGAATGGGATAGCCGGGCAGCAGATACGCGTAGACCTTCAATAAGAGGAAGAGAGCGAGTTCTATTTTGCTGCGGGCTGATCGTAGCTGATCAGCTGGCGATGACCTCATGCGCCCTATAATGATACTTCCGTTTAGTCACAGCCCGAGCGTGATAAGACCGTCCCCGGCAATGAGAACGGCTCGCCATCGAAATGGTGAGAGGCATCAGACCTATGAAGCGAGTAGCTTTCGCTTGTCCGGAAATCGTCTGAGAAGATTAATCATTACGCGGTCGCGTTTTCGATCTGATTATCGCAATCAGTGACGAAGCGCGGTCGCTTTATTTAATGAAGAGACTTTTTCAATAAATTCGATACGAACTGGAGGATAATTCATGAAACTATTTAGAAACAGATTCCTTATTGGATTGCTCTGCATAGGACTTGGCCTTGCGGTAAGCTTGCTGGCGATTCCTAAACTGACACAAGAGCGAGCGCCGGACATGGTCCCGGCTCTCCGATTGAAGGTAGATGTTCCCGCAGGAGAACAAATCAATGCAGATATGCTTGAAGCCATCGCGGTAGATAAGAACATCATCCCTGACAGCGTGATCACTTCCCCGGAAAGCGTTTCAGGACAGTTCGCTGCGGCTGATTTATTTGCGGGAGATTATCTCACATCGGTAAAAGTCAGAACTCAGCAAGACAATCTCGACTATCTCAAAACTGCTACAGACAAAGGTCTGCGTTTAGTATCAATCACTCTGCCCAGCCTTGCTGCCGGTGTCTCGGGGAAAGTGCTGCCGGGCGATGTTATCAGCATCATGGCACTTATGAAGACACAAAATACGGATGCCAGCCAGACACTTGATCCGGAACCTATCAGTGATAGTTATGATCAGGGTAATGCATCTTCCGATTCGAACAAAGACGCAGTCAAAGCATCTGGGCAATATAAAACAGATATGCAAATATTTCCTGAACTGCGCTACCTTGAAGTGTTCAGCTTAAGCGCGTCCGATGGCGCGGAAGCTTCAGTCAGCAGTCAGCCAGAAGAGGAAGAGAAGAACATATTGCCGGTCACATTGACCGTCTTTGCCACCGAGCAGCAGGCACTATTATTGGCAGATCTCGAAAGCAATGCGATTATCCACATAAGCCGAGTCGCTGGATCAGAACAGGCATCAGCCTTCATAGATTCTGAAAGAATTGTAATGAGTCAGGAGGTATCCGGTCAATGAGACTTCTAGTATGGGGCCGAGATGGCCTGGGTAAGAGTACACTCGCCGATTATATTGGACTGAGATTATCCGATAAAAGCATTGCTGTTGTTATGGATACGGATCTCACACAGCCAACCATGCCAGTCAGAATTCCGGGCATAAAAGTCAAAAAAGAAAAATCCCTGGGCAGAGCGATTGCCGGAACCGGTACTTCAGAAATCAGACCCTACCTGATTCAACATCCAAAACATGAAGGGTTATTTTTCAGCGGTGTCGTGTCGGATGAAGACTATATGGAATATGAACTTGGTCTTGATTCATCAGTCAACGCAGGCATTTTCATGAATAGCTGCGCTGCACAATGTGATCATGTAATCGTTGACTGTTCAGGACAGAGGACTGATCCTTTTCTGCCGGACGCTCTGATCAAGTCTGACAAGATCCTGATTCTAATCTCTCCAGATCTTCAGGGCATCAGCTGGTGGCGATCGATCAAACCTCTTATTGACGAGATGAAAGTTGATCACAAGGTCATACCGGTTATATCCCAGCTGCATGAGCATCATAACGAAAAATGGCTGCAGGAAGGCTATGGATTTAACCAGTGCGTGGCTTTGCCTTTTGCCAGAGAGTTAAATCTAAATAGAAGCTCCGGTCGCATCGAGCAGAACTTGACGACAAGAGCCGGCAGATCCTGGCAGAAGGCCGTGGATGCTTTGATCAGCGACCTCACCAGAAATCGGGGTGATGGCCGTGGCTAAGACACTAAGAGCAATCGCCTACAACGCGACACCGGAGAAACCGGTAAAAGCAGATGGCTACGAGGCGATTCTGGAAACGGTCAGAAAACAGATCAGTTTGGAGAACGCTGAAAGCTTGTCCGCTGTGATCGCAGATGAAAAGGCTGCCCAGACTGTTCGCCGCCTGATTGAAAACTATATCAGTGAGCAGCAGCTTCATTTGCCTGGCTATGATATGAATCAGTTGGCTGACAGGCTCTATGGAGACATGGCTGGCTTCGGCTTTCTCGATAAATATATCTACGATACGGAAATTGAGGAAATCAACGGCAACAGCTGGAATGACATTGAGCTGATTACAGCTGAAGGCGTCCATAAGATCAGTGAGCATTTCGCGACACCGCAGCGCGCGGTCGATATGATCCGCAAGATGGCCAGACTTGGCGGCTTGATCCTGGACAATACAAGTCCGGCAGTTGACAGCTATCTCACCCGTGGCATTCGTATATCAGCTATGATCCCGCCGCTGGTTGACATGGATGTCGGTGCGGTTTTCTCTCTTCGAAGGCAGCGGCTCTCACGAGTCAGTGCCCAGCAGCTGGTTGACTGGGGCACAGCGACACACGATATGCTCGATTTCCTCGCCCTATGTGCCAATCATGGCATTTCCATCGGCTTCGCGGGCAAGACCGGTTCGGGTAAAACAACCGATATTTCCTATGTCCTGGGTTCAATTGATCATAATCAACGCATTTTCACGATCGAAGAAACACGTGAGCTTGACCTGGTCGAACATGATCATAATGGCAAAGTCAAAAACCGGGTAATCCATACTAGAACACGAAACAGTGGTATTGAGGAAGCAGATATTGACGCCAATGATCTTCTGAGGAAAGCGCTTCGCTTTCACCCGGATGTTATTGTACCGGCTGAGATGCGCGGCGCTGAAGCGATGATCGCTCAAGAAGCTGCCAGAACTGGTCACACGGTTATCACTTCGCTTCATGCCAATTCCGCAAGGATGGCTTATAAGCGCATTTTGTCCATGTGTCAGATGTCTGATACCAAGATCTCAACCCAGATCCTACTTAGCATGATCGTCGAGGCTTTTCCCATTATGGTGTTTAAAAAGCAGCTGCCTGACGGTACACGGCGCATCATGGAAATCATTGAAGCAACTGGTGTTGAAAATGGCGAGGTCCAGGCGGCTTCGCTCTTTCGCTATGTGTTTAGTCAAGAGAGTGGCGGCCAGCACATACGAGTCGGAGTGATATCAGACGTTCTGGCCAACAACCTGCTTGAAAATGGCGCCGATCACCAGCAGGTACAGCGTTATCAGACATTAGATGCTGAACTGGCTTCATTACCAAGCGATGAAAGGAGGCGTAATCTATGAATCTGGCATATTTCGCGATTCAACTTACAACATCGCTTCTCGTTATTGCAGGTCTGTTCATCTTGTTCCGAGTCAAAACAACAGACGTGACAAAGGTCCTGTTTTCGTTTTTAGTTAAGCGGCGTGAGCGCAGACTGAGGATCAATAAGTTGACCGGTAAACGGTCTGGTGTCTTCAGAAGAAAGCTCAATGAAGCCCGCTTGATGCTTGACCGTGCAGGCATGGGCGAGCAGCTCTCTACCTATAAATGGCTGGCCGTCATTCTCGGCCTCGTCGGTCTGATTATAGGGCTGCTTCTGGATAACTCACTGGCAGCGATCGTTCTGGCGGCCGGTCTGGCTGGGATGCCTTTGGTTATCATCCGCGTAAGGACGGCTGATTATATCCGAAGCCTCAACGCCAGTCTTGAGACCGGCATGGGTATTGTGACCAATGCATATCTTCAATCCGGAGATCTGATCAGCTCGGTAAAAGACAATCTCAGGCTGATGCCTGCGCCTTTGGATGGTTTGTTTGGATCGTTTCTGGTGGAGACGCAGTATATCGACGCTAACCTGATCCGGGCGATTGATCTGATGAGAGAAAAAGTCACAAATCGTTATTGGCGCGACTGGTGCAGCGTGCTGATCCAATGTCAGCATGACAGACAGCTGCGCTACGCACTGCCTGGTATTGTTGAGCGTTTGGGTGAGGCAAGACGTATCCAGATGGAAGTTGATACGACCATCCAGAAACACTTTGGTGACTATCTGATCACCGTCCTGATCGTGCTCGGCAGTATCCCGATGATGGGCTTCATGATGCCTGACTGGTATGACATGCTGATGCAGACCACAGCGGGCAAGATTACTTTTGCCGTTATCCTGGGAGCAATCCTTCTGACAGCAATCTGGGTGGCTGGCATCTATCAACCGATCGAACAGAATAAGGACGGTGACGTATTATGCTGATTATTCTCTTTGCAATATTATCTGGCATCCTTATTTCGATTGGTGCCTATATGCTGGCACAGCAAATACTCTGGCTGCCGCGATCTTCGTCACTCTATGCGATTCGCCGTCTCTCCGGAAATAAAAGAAGTCTTAATGATCTGTTGGACAAAATACTAACGCCTTTTGCCGATTGGCTTAGCCGGATTCTGCCCATGAGTGACTATAAACATAAGCTGCTGCAGGCAGATCTTGAAAGATTAGAACTTGAAATCACGCCGCAGCAATATGTTGGCAAAAGTATCGCGCAATCTCTTTTGATGAGCTTCATTGGCTTGGCCTTTGTACCCTTAGGTGTGCCACTGCTATCATTACTGACTATGGTGGCTGCGCTACTTGCTTACTTCCGTTCGACACAATCAATCCGGCAAAAGGTCAGCAAGCTCAATAAGGAGATCGAGGCCGAGCTGCCCAGAATGGTTGAGAGCTTGATTTACTCACTCCAGGACAACAGAGATCTGATTAGCTTCTTCGAGCACTACAGAAAAGTATCCGGCCAGGCACTGGCAAAAGAATTGGACCGCCTTATTCTGCTGATGAAGATCGGTAATCACGAGCTGGCACTGCGTCAGTTTGAAGCAAGGCTGGCCATCCCGCAGCTGTCAGCGCTGGTATCGATCCTCTGTGGTGTGCACCAGGGCGTCGATCAGAAGACAAGTCTGCTGATCCTCGAACAGGACATCCGAACCAAGCAGCGTGAGACCATGCGTCGTGAGATGGAAAAGCGGCCAGGCCGAATCAAAGCGGCGTCATTTATCCTGACCGTCTTGATGATTCTGATGTTTATGGTACCGCTTATCCTGATGATCCTCAGCAATCTGAAAACAGCAGGTTTTTGAACCGGCCAAATAAACACAATGAAGTGAGCACCTTCCGGGGGTGCTTTTTCATATAGAGATAACAAAAATAACTGATTTACGAAGGAGATTTACTTAATGACAAGAGTGAAGAATATGCTTAAGAAATTCGCAAAAGAACAGTCCGCTGAAGGTTTTCTTGATGTCGCCATGAAGATTTTGATCGTGGTCGTTATCGGTGCGGCTGTCCTCCTGATTATGAACACGGCCATGCCGAACCTCTTCTCAGGTCTGATTGAGAGAGTATCAAGCGAGCTGACCGGTATTGACGTTCTTCCCTGATTA
>JAAYBY010000036.1 GCA_012729935.1 Clostridiaceae bacterium
AACATCAATCTGGTGACGCCTGATACTTACGCCGATCGACTGCCAGCCTGGATTGCAGATCTTAAGACAGATGAAAAAGCCCAGTCAGTTCCTGTCATCTGGAATACAGGAAGCTACGCGACAGTCGGCAGTCTGAAGCCACTGACCGATCTGGTTTCTATTTATCTGGCCGATATCAAATTCTACGATCCACAGCTGTCATCATCACTGGCTGACGAACCTGATTATTTTTTTGTCGCAACAACGGCTCTGCGTGAAATGCTTCGCCAGCAACCTGTTTTGCATTTTGACGAGGATGGAATTTTGAAGAAAGGTGTGGTCATCCGGATTCTGGTCCTTCCGGGTCATCATCGGGATGCCTGCCAGATTCTGAAAGAGCTGGCTCACTGGATACCTTTGGAAACACCGATCGCCTTGCTCCGCCAATACACACCACCGCTCGATTCAGCCAGTTGCCGGACGGTCGACCCGTCACTTGGACGCAGGCTGACAACGTGGGAATATGAACAGGTTGTCCAATGCGCGCTGGATCTATCCTTCAAGCATTTGATCGGTCAAAGCAAAGAATCGTCAGATAGCCGCTACACGCCGGATTTCGGTCCGCGCTTTCGACCGGGTCGGATTTGATTGAGTGGATTTTGTTCAACAGCACGATGGAGTGCGTCGCTGTCGATATGTGTGTAAATTTCGGTTGTCGCAATGCTGGCATGGCCAAGAATCTGCTGCAGCGCACGAATATCAACCTTGCCGTATTGATACATCAGTGTGGCAGCTGTGTGGCGCAGCTTGTGAACTGAATAGCGTTTCGGGTCAAGACCTGCGGAGAGAAGATATCGCTTAATCAAATACTGAACCGTTTTTGGACTGATACGCTTGTGCAATCGGCTGATAAACAATGCATCAGCGTCTTTCAGACCGACAGTCGGACGTTCTTCAAGCCAGTCGTTCAAGGCATCGATGCAGGCTCCGTTCAGGTAAACCGTACGCTCTTTACCGCCTTTTCCCATAACTGTCAGCGTATCACTGCGTATGTCAGACAGATTGATGCTGCATAACTCTGACAGACGGAGTCCGCAGTTTAAAAAGAAAGTTAAAATACAGACATCACGTGTTGAGCGCGGCGTATCAGAATCCGCTGCGGTTTCGAGCAACTGACGGCTTTCATCGAGTGATAGATGGCGCGGGAGCTGCCTCAGCTGTTTCGGCGACTCCAGCTCCAGGGCTGGATTGTCCTGTATGACAAACGCTTTGTTCTTAAGATAGTTAAAAAATGCGCGGATAGAGGCCGTTTTTCTGGCGCGAGCCGCCGGACCACACCGACGTTCACGGCTTAGCCAGGTCAAATAACTATAGAAGTCGGTCAACTGAATGGACCGGAGCAGTGCATCGTCAACGGAGCTGATTGAAATTTCCTTAAACGGTGTCTTGACATCGATCATTTTTCGTTCACGCAGGATGAAGCGAAAAAAAAGAACCAGATCATACCGGTATTCTTTTATTGTCAAAGGAGATCGCTCGCGAATCGCCTGGAAATACCCCAGAAACTGCTCCAGACGAGGGAATAATGGATCATCTGTCATGTCGTACCTCCAACGGGCTGAAAGATCAATCTGTGTTCTGTCAGCCAGCCGCTTTTATTTTAACATAGATTTCAGTTATACTATATGAAGGTTGATTGATGACTGATCAGCTTGGCTGTTGCTGTAAACAGCAGAAATGGTTAGAATCATATCCTGACAACGATTCCAACTCCGCAGATATGCGGAGCGACTAAAGAAGAGGATAGACCATGAATCACAGTTTTCGCGTCGGAATTATCGGAGCAACAGGGTATGTCGGACAGCGTTTTGTCACGCTGCTTGATGGACACCCCTGGTTTAAAGTAACCCAATTGGCTGCTTCAGAACGTTCAGCCGGATTGACCTATGAAAAAGCCTGTGAAAACCGATGGAAAATGACTAAGCCGATTCCTGAAGATTTAAGAAATCAGATCATGCAGTCAACCGATCATCTGGAAGACTGGATTGAATCAGTTGATTTTGTTTTCTGCGCTGTTGATATGAAAAAAGATGATGTCAAACGTCTGGAAGAACGGATCGCAAAGACCGAGACACCGGTTGTATCCAATAATTCGGCAAACCGGATGATTGCTGACGTTCCGATGATTGTTCCCGAAATCAATCCGGATCATACTGCACTGATCGAGCAACAACGCCATCGACTGGGCACCAGACGCGGATTCATCATCGTCAAACCCAATTGCTCGATCCAGAGCTATGTTCCGGCCTTGACACCACTGATGAAATTTGAACCTGTCCAAATAATCGTTTCAACGTATCAGGCAGTTTCCGGTGCCGGTAAAACGTTATCAGACTGGCCTGAGATGCTGGATAATATGATTCCTTATATCGGTGGTGAGGAAGAGAAAAGCGAACATGAACCACTGAAGATATGGGGAACATTGAGCCAGACAGGCATACTTATGGCTGCTGAACCGGTGATTTCCGCACAATGTTACCGGGTTGCCGTTCAGGAAGGACACACAGCAGCTGTTTCCGTACGGTTTCGCCGGAAGCCGGGTGAGCAGGAGATTCTCGACTGCTGGTCATCATTCAGAGGTTATGCGGCCCAGGCGGGACTGCCTTCAGCCCCTGATCCGTTTTTGATATACCGTTCAGAGCAGGATCGGCCGCAGCCGTCTCTCGACAGCATGGCCGGTAACGGTATGGCCATTACCATCGGACGGCTACGGCCTGATCCTGTTTTAGACTGGAAATTCACCTGTCTATCCAGCAATACGATCCGGGGTGCAGCCGGTGGTGGCATTTTATCGGCAGAACTGCTTGTTCAACAAGGGTATCTGTCGCCGCGTTAAAAAATAACGAAAGAGGTATCTCAATGGATCAAAGACCGGATTATCATGTATTCCGTTTTCCGTCTGCAACGCAGACGGGTATGATTGAAGGCCGGGTCTATTTACCTCTCGAAATGGATGAAACCATCGAATGCATCCAGATCATTCACGGTATGGCAGAGCATATGGACCGGTACAATTCGTTTTGCCGTTTTCTTGTTCAGGAAGGTTTCGCAGTCTGCATTCACGATCAAGCCGGACATGGCCGTTCAACTCAATCACCGGAACATCTGGGTTTTTTCGGACCGGTCAACGGAGCAGATACTGTCCTCGATGACATCGACACCGCTTTTCAGGAAGCAGCCTTACGCTTAACAGACCCGACTGACGCACTCAGAATCAGGCGATTTCTGCTGGGACACAGCATGGGATCTTTTATCGGTCGCCTTTACTGTGCAAAATCCGATGCAAACGTTGCAGGTGCTATTTTTTCGGGAACCTCAGGTGCGAATCCCATGGTCGGCATCGGGATTTTGCTGGCCGGGATTGTTATACGATTTAAAGGCGCGTCGTATCGCAGTAAACTGCTCGAAACAATGTCATCTTCCGGCAACTTAAAGCGAATCCCGGACGCGCGTACACCGTTTGACTGGCTGACCCGGGATCGGGCGATCGTTGATGCCTACAATGCTGATCCGGCCTGTGGTTATCGCTTCACCGCAGCAGGTTATCGCGACTTGCTGACCTGGCTGAAGCGCGTTTCGTCGAAACATTGGGCTCAGCAGGTTCCAGTTGAATGCCCCGTTTTGATTGTCTCCGGAGATCAGGATCCAATCGGCCAGTACGGTGAAGGTCCTGCTGCTGTCGCACAATGGCTGGAAGAAACAGGTCATCAGGTTACCTGCCGGATTTATTCCGGCGGCCGACATGAAAGCCTCAATGAAATAAACAGGGAAGACGTCTGGCGTGATATTGCCGACTGGCTGCACAGACACAGCGACAGGTAAATTAAGGAGCAGATCAATGATCACTATAAAAGACATTGCAGAGCGGGCTGGTGTGTCATATGCAACGGTTTCCAGAGCACTAAACGGCCATCGTGATGTCAGTGAAACGACGCGGCAGCTGATTTTTGATCTGGCAAGAGACATGGGATATCAACCCAATGCCATTGCACGTGGTCTTGTTAAGAAAAAGTCAGGGATCATTGCGGTTGTTGTTCCCGATGTCTCCAATCACTTTTTTGCCGATATAACGATCCATGTTAATGAGGCCGCAGACGAATCGGGTTTTACGACCATGATCTGTAATACTGACTGGGATCCTGAAAAAGAGATTGAAAAGCTTCGTATCATGGTTGGCCAGCGCGTAGAAGGCATCATTCTCAAGCCGACAGCCTCTATCAAAGCATCATCGCTGGAAGCCTTGAAACTGCCGATTGTCCTGTTCTGGCACGCCATGGATGACGGACTGAGCTACATTGAAGTTGACCATGAAGAGGGAAGCCGGGCTGCTGTTGAACACCTTATTCAGGGTGGATATCAGAAGATCGCTTACATAGGCGGAGCACCTACCTCACCATCCAATCAAATCCGGCTGCAAACCTATCAGCAGGTACTGAGGCAGCATCATCTGGCGATTGACCCGGACTGGGTGAGCTATGGCCCATTTTCACTGAAAAGTGGTTATGAGCGAATGGATGCTTTGATGCATCTGGTAAATCCGCCCGATGCTGTGTTCTGCGGCAATGATTTTATTGCGATGGGTGTCCAGCAATATACGCGTGAAAAGGGGATTGCTGTTCCCGGACAAATCGGGATTGTCGGATTTGATGATATCGGCTGTGCCGCGCTGCCGCTGATCGATCTGACCACTGTTTCGCAGCCGCGGGACCAGCTTGGCAGGGAAGCCCTGAAAGCGCTTGTACGGGAAATTGATCATTTCCCGATTCGAACCAGACAGCGGATTGTGATTCAGCCTCAGTTGGTCAAACGTTCTACAACCCGTTAATCGATGGTTTTGTCAATTGCGTAACGTTTGATTTTTCGGGATGTGTTTTTATCGAAATCTTCCTCGCGGATTTTAATCTGGCCGATCGCCTTGTATGCAACCATTTTCTGGTTGACTTTTTTAATTTCTGCCTCAAAATATGATTTGACGTCTTCAATCTGCAGCGTTGCCATTTTGTCTGCATCCGGGAATATTTCGGCGACCAGTGTCTGATTGTTTGCCCTTTGATGGCTTTGTCCAGCATAGACGACCACTTCTGAGACTCCGGGTATAGAGGCAATCCGTTCTTCAATCTCCTCCGGATAGATGTTTTTACCGTTGGAGAAAACAATGATGTTTTTCTTTCTGCCGGTGATGTAAAGCCAGCCATCCTGATCGAGACGTCCGATATCTCCGGTCTTGAAATACCCTTCTGAATCGAACGCAGCAGCCGTAGCTTCAGGATTCTGGAAATAGCCCAGCATGACATTGGGGCCTTTCACACAAATCTCGCCTTCGCCGTTCTCGTCCGGTTCAAGGATTTTGACTGTCTCGTGCAGAATGGGGATACCGACACTACCCGGTTTCTGAAAGCGGTTCCGGTTGCAGGAAACCAGCGGTGCGCACTCAGTGATGCCATACCCATTTAAAATGGTTACGCCGATGCTGTCAAACGTATCAATGACATCCTGCCTCAAAGCCGCTCCTCCGCTGATGACCAGTTCGAGCTGTCCGCCCAGTTGCTTGAGAACACGTTTGAACAGAACCCGCCGGAGATCGATGCCGCATTTTCTCAGTCCATTGCTGACATGGATCATCGCCCTGAGAAGACTGTCCTGATCTTTTTCTGCAGCGGTCGACCAGATGCGATCATGAAGCTTTTCCAGGAAAAGCGGCACCAGTACCAGATGGCTTGGTTTTTGTTCCTGAATTTCTTTAGCGATGTAGCGAAGTCCGCTGGACAGATAAATGGTACACCCTTGAGCGTAATGTCCGACAAATACTACGGTTGAGCCAAATGTGTGATGAGGCGGCAGGAAGTTGATTGTCCTGTTGGTAATTGAGAACAGGTACATGCCGTTAACCATATCACTGACAATATTCTTTTGGGATAGGAGTACGCCTTTACCTGAGCCCGTCGTACCTGATGTAAAGACGAGCAACGCCGGTTTTTCAGTGTCGATTGGAATATCGTTGAAACGTGTATCGCCTGTTGTCAGGAGCTGAAGACCTTCCTCACAGATCCGCTCAACGGTCAGTTCATCAGCCTGTTTTGTATCAGTCATGCCGATTTCGAGCAGATCTGCCAGACAAGATTCGTCAATTTCCTTGAGTTTTCTGGAAACGGGAGTCGAGCAAAAAACAGCTGAGCAGCCGGCTTTGTGGATAATATCTGCCATTTCTTCGGCAGGCAAGTCCTTGTCGATCGGTACGATGAGTGACCCGATAATCATAGCGGTTAAATACACGCAGATCCAGTCATAAGATGCATCGCCGATCAGCGCGACCGTTTTGTTCTGAAATTTTCGGGCAATTAATCCGGTTCCCAAAGCTGTCATTCGTTTCAATGCTTCAGTATACGTTATTTCCATTGGTTCCGGATCCTGTGGTTTGATCCGGTAGGCAATCGCAGTCCGGTCCGGGAATCTGTCGGCTGCGTTTTCAATCATCTCACGAATATCTTCAAAATAAGTTGTTTCATAGAGCGGGTATTTGATTTTATCCAATGTCAAGCTCCTTGTCTGATGCTCAGTTGATCGTGTGTCCGTGCCAATGGTACAGAGTCCGATAACAATATTACTGATATTCGAGGATGAATTCAAGATTCTGAATGGAAATGAACTCCCTTTGACGTGTATCTTGACGAATGTTTCATGAGTGTGATACATTAAAAAAACATTGAACCATGAAAACTGAATGGATCTTCACGTTGATGGGGAACAGTATGTTTTGGCGATCTGACAGAGAGCTGCTGGCTGGTGTGAAGCAGCAGATTTAAAAGACTGAACTCGCCCTGGAGTGAAATGCTCTGAAAGATATTTAGTAGGAGGATTCGGGTGTCTCCCGTTATAGAGACAGGATATCGGCATCAATGCCTGTATCTGCTGAGTGCGTATCCTGTGTGATACGAATTTGAGTGGTACCGCGGAAGTTAACCTTTCGTCTCTGATTGGAGATGGAAGGTTTTTTTGTTTTCTGTGACAGATAACTAGGGAGGAATTAAGATGAGTCCAATGAAGAACGTAAACAAATATGTTGCATATGAATCGATTCAATTGCCGAATCGTCAATGGCCAAACCGGCGCTTAACTCAAGCCCCCATGTGGTGCAGTGTTGATCTTCGAGATGGCAATCAGGCGCTTGAAGTACCGATGAACCTCAATCAGAAAATGAAAATGTTTAATAAACTAATAGAGACAGGATTTAAAACGATTGAAATTGGATTTCCAGCCGCGTCAGAAACGGAATATGATTTTACGCGTTATCTGATTGAACAGGATCTGATCCCCGATGGGGTTGCCATTCAGGTATTAACGCAATCCAGAGATCATATTATCGAGAGGACTTTTGATGCGCTGCGCGGTTGCAGGCAAGCCGTTGTGCACCTGTATAATTCGACATCTTGGCTGCAGAGAAAAGTTGTTTTTCAGATGGATCAAAAGCAATGTATGGATCTGGCTGTCTCAGGTGCCCGGAAAATCAAGGAGATGGCCGAAAAAGATACAAGCGGCACGTCGTTTGTATTTGAGTATTCACCTGAAAGTTTCACCGGTACAGAGATCGATTTTGCAGTTGAGATCTGTGATGCAGTCTGTGACATCTGGCAGCCCAGTCCGCAGCAAAAAGTCATTATCAACTTACCGGCAACCGTTGAGATGTCAACACCGAATGTCTATGCGGACTTAATCGAGTATTTCTGCAGGCATACACGATATCGGGATTCAATCATCGTCAGTCTGCATACGCATAATGATCGCGGCACAGCGGTTGCAGCGACAGAACTGGGACTTCTGGCTGGTGCTGAGCGGGTCGAAGGTACGCTGTTCGGCAACGGAGAGCGGACGGGCAATGCTGATCTGGTAGCAGTCGCGCTCAATCTGTATTCTCAAGGTATCGATCCGGAACTTGATTTCTCGAACATCAACGATTTGATCGATATTTATGAGGAGACGACGCGCATGACTGTTCATGAACGTCATCCATACGCCGGGAAGCTGGTCTATACAGCCTTTTCCGGATCTCATCAGGATGCAATCAATAAAGGACTCGCCGCAATCCGGCAGCAGAAAGGTCCCTGGAACGTGCCGTATCTGCCGATCGATCCGCTCGATGTCGGACGCTCATATGAACCGATTATCAGAATCAACAGCCAGTCCGGAAAAGGCGGCATTGCCTACATTCTGGATCAATACTTTGGCCTGATCCTGCCCAAACCGGTGCAACAGGCTTTCAGTACGCTTGTCAAGCAGACATCCGACCAGGGCGAGCAGGAACTGAAACCCCAGGCGCTTTATGATCTCTTCATGTCAGCTTACGTTAACCGGGTTAAACCGCTTAAGCTGATCAGCTACAAAGAGGAAATGATTGACGACAAACACGCCAGGATGTCTGCCGTCCTGCAGCATGACGATCAGGAAGTGACCGTGGAGAGCGTTGGCAATGGTCTTCTGGACGCCTTTTGCCAGGCGCTCAGGAAGTATTTGGGTACATCTCTCGAAATCATTACATATCATGAACATGCTCTGGAAAGCGGATCAACGTCAAAAGCGATCACCTATGTGCAAATCCAGAATGGCGGCCATCAGCGATATATCGGTGCCGGTATCAGCAGCAGCATCAGTAAATCGTCATTGCGCGCAGTTGTCAGTGCAGTCAATGAAATGCTGGATCAGCACGCCCGGTCATAATAGATCGTTTAACGGTTCATTTTGAGCAAAGCATCGCGATCATATGTTCGTTATTAATGATAAACATAATGGCTTATTTAAGCTGTCTCATTGACATTTTGCATGGAGGTGTTTGCTGATCATGAGTGAATCCAATGTTGTGATCCGTCTGGCTGTCTCAGAAGATTCGCCAGCTATTCAGTCGATCCTGTCGTATTATATTCTGGAAACAACCTGCAGCTGGCGCTGTCAAGTCATGAATCAAGATGAGACTTTACGGTGACTGATATCGCACATGTCTAAAGAAGCACACAGAGTCTGGGTTGCCGAAATCGAAAACAGCGTTGTCGGTTATAGCTGTCTGTCAGATTTCAGATCACCGGAAGCCTACAGCGTCTGCGCAGAGGACACTGTGTATGTTCGGCCGGAATACAGTGGATTAGGAATAGGAAATGCGTTGATGAATGCCATTAAAAAACAGGCGCGTGAAAATGATATTGAGACAATTGTCGCAGCAATAGACAGCAGCAATCAAAGCAGCATCCGGTTTCATGAAAAGCATGGATTTGAGCTAGCAGGACTGCTGAGGCGAGTTGGTTATAAAAAGGATCGTTGGCTTGATCTGCTATTAATGACATATGCTGTTCATGCATCATCTAAATAAATAAAACTTTAAACGACTTGATCATCGATCCGCTCGTGAACGCATTGGAAGGGGCTGAAGGGGTCAAAATCGGTTTTAACCTCCTCCCAACTATACAAAATTATTATTTTGTATAGTTAATTCTGTTAAAGTGTCAACAGGAAAACGGCTCTTCTCATTCAGAATACCTTTTCCTGTGTTTAATCAGGCAATCGATACACGTGTTAATTGACGGAATTTGTTATGTCCTGACTGGTCATGTCTGTTGTCTTGCCCGCCAGATCCTGTAGATCATCAATTCCGATGATGCGATACCACTCAGTCAAATCTTTGAATGGGTTGTAAATATAAAACAATATGACGACAACGACGACGATCATCAGGATTAAAAGCAATTCGCGCAGGAAACGCTGTCTGGTTTCTGATTTTCGCCTGCTGTTGATTTTAGAGACTGTCGTGTAGCCTTGCAGACGGTAAACACGCTGCCTGCTTTTTCGGCGAATGGGTCGGGTTTTCTTCTTCTCACGCTGGCTGATCAGCTGACTTAAAGTATCGGTTGTTGATTGTTTTGACAGCGTTGAATCCACGCGATGAACCTGTCTGATCGGTCGTGGTTCGGGATGTCTGACTGGTTTTTGACCGATCCGTGACAGCAAGGCCTGTGACGAATCACTCACCCATACCGTGAATCGGTGCCATCCCTGGCTGGCCTTAATCAGTAGATTCTTTGCTGTCTGTCTGATTTTTGTTGAAAATAGTGCAGGCACGTGTGCGTCCTTTCCAGCGATTTTGAATGTCTTTTGTGATTATAGCTTAAATCAGGCAAAATTTCACCATTTTATGAAAATGATGATGCAAAGAACGAACAAAAGTTTGACAACCTGCCAGCTGCTTGGTAGAATTCTTTATGAATGTGATTTGTATTTCTGAATCGGAGGTGTTCCATGTCCACCTATCGTTTTACCAGAGCCAATGTCGACGATACGGTTCATCTTGTTTACCAGTTTATCGTGTCTTATATTCGTGAAAACGGCTATCCGCCTGCTGTCCGTGATATCTGTTCCGGCGTCGGCATCAGGTCGACTTCAACCATTCATGGACACCTTAAACGTCTCCAGGAATCAGGCAGGATTGAGTATACGACTGGAAAGCGACGTGCCATAACCATTCCCGACCATCAGGATGAGAAACCTGTCTATCTGCCGGTTGTCGGCCAGGTAACAGCAGGTGTACCGATTCTTGCCGAAGAAAATATCGAGCGTTCTCTTCCCTTTCCATCTGATTATTTTTCTGCAGATGAGCAGGTATTTGCGCTTCGCGTTCGCGGCGACAGCATGATTGAAGCGGCGATTCTTGACAAAGATTATGTAATCGTGCGTAAACAGAACAATGCCATTCCCGGTGACATCGTTGTTGCCATGATCGGCGACGAAGCAACCGTCAAGCGACTCGCAAACCTCGATGGAAAAATGGTTCTCAAACCGGAGAATCCGGCTTATGAGCCAATCCCCTTTGATACGCCTGACTGCCAGATCCTAGGAAAAGTCTGCGGCGTATTCCGTGTAGGATTTTGACGGCTGGCTGCGGCTTGCATCATTAAAAATATAATTAAAAGATGCCTGTGGATTGATCGCGATAACAGCATTTTTAAAAATCAGATGCTGTGTACCATTTTCTAAAACAACAATTGATTGACTGTCAAAGCCAACAATCTGTCCCTTCATGACCCTCTGATCGAACAGCTGAATGGTAACATCGACTTTATCACGTCGACAATGATTAAGAAACGCGTCTTGAATTCTCATGTCGCGCGTCTGGCTGCGCTCCGGTCTTGGTCTCTGCTGCATGGTAAAAGCCTCCACTTCTGCTTTTTATCCAGCATAACGTGTTAAGAGCGTCCCGCCTATCGGCTTCAACCATTAATTCCGGCTGCGCGCAAAATGGTCTCACATGCTTCCTGAGGTGTTTGATTGGCAATCCAGATCAGGGAATCCATTTTGCGAAACCAGGTCAACTGGCGTTTTGCGTAACGTCTTGTTGCCTGCTGCAATCGCTGGATCGCCTGTGTCAATTCCTCTCGTTCTTCCAGATATCCAATCAACTCTTTATAGCCAATCGCCTGAAGACAGGTACTGCCTTTGGGCAGATTGTGTTCAATCAGCATCTTAACTTCATCGAGCAGCCCCTGATCAATCATCTGATACACACGCTTGTTGATTCGGTCATACAGATCTGGCCTGTCATGCGTCAGACAAAATGCCGCAAACGAAAACTCAGGCGCAAATCGCTTTGACTGCTGTACATGATAGCTGATCGGCTGACCCGTTACAGCATTGACCTCCAGCGCACGGATCATCCGTTTGCGATCCCCTGGTGAAATCCATTGTGCTGCGATGGGATCGACGGCATTGAGCTCTGCCCACATCTGATCTAAGCCGATCTGATCGGCTTTCTCGTTAAGTGTCTGTCGCAGCTGCGGATCAGCCGGTACCGGTGAAAAAGTCAATCCGTCCATGAGTGCACTCAGATATTGACCGGTACCGCCACAAACGATCGCACGTTGATTGCGGCTGTGAATATCGCGGATGGTGTCAACGGCCAGTCTGTAATACTCGGCAACGTTGAATGTCTGGTCAAGATCAAGAATATCGATCAGATGATGTGGTATCTCCATTCGCTCAGTAAGAGATGGTTTGGCTGTGCCGATGTCCAGGCCGCGATAAATCTGCATGGAATCAGCAGAGACAACTTCACCACGAATGGCCCGGGCAACCTGCATCGCTGTTTCGCTTTTGCCGCTGGCCGTCGGTCCGGTTATGACAATGACTGTCTGATCATTCTTGTTCATACCACTACCAGCCCTTAAACAATTCGCTTGAATTGCTTTTCGATTTCACGACGACCCATACGGATGATCACAGGTCGTCCATGGGGACAATGATACGGATCATCGGCCTTCTGCAGATCTGATATCAGTTGTCTGATTTCTTGATCATGCAGACGATCCTTCCCCTTGACTGCCGCTTTACAGGCCATCTGATAGTAAATTTCCTCGATCGCGTCATCAGACTGTAATTCACTCTGCCGCAAGGCATCAAGGGTAACCCTAAACGATAATTCCGGATTCATGTGATGTGTGCCAGTATCCGGAATACTGCGTATGGCAATCGTTGCAGGTCCTATCATGGAACAGGAAAAGCCGAAATGCTGCAGTTCGTCTGTGCGGGATTGAATCAGCAACGAATCCGAGCGACTGACTTCGATGATCACGGGTACCAGCAGATCCTGAATCTGTATTTTTCCGGATTCTGTCATCTCCCGATGACGTTTGATCAGACGTTCGAACAGTATCTTCTCGTGCGCGGCGTGCTGATCGATCAGCAACAGCTCTTCACCGAGTTCAAGCAAAATATAAGTCTGGAATAATGAGCCGATTAAGCGGGCCTGAGACAGATCCTCGACCGTCAGCACGGACTGCCTGTGTGCTATCGATTTCTCAGCTCCAATCATCGACTGTTTTGACTTTTGTTGTTCGATGTCATCATTTAGATAAACGTCGCTGGCTGACTGCCGGACCCGTTCCCGGACGACCATCGGGTTTTCTTCAATGACCGGATCAGATTCTTGGACCATGTGTGCGTTTTCTTCCGTCAACCGGTTCCGGTCCGGATCGCTCCTGTCAGTTTCCCGAATCGGGACATCTTCCTCGTTCGTGACAACACCTGAACTGTCGGCCAGAGAGCTTTGTATAGCACGATACAGGCAGCGGAAGACATCTTGATCACTCCAGAATCGAACCTCGATTTTCTGTGGGTGAACATTGATGTCCGCAAGGGTGGGCGGCAGCGTGATAAATAAGAAAGCCACAGCATACTTTTTCTTCATCAGCTGCGTCTTAAACGCTTCATCAAGTGCTGCGGTCATCGTTTTTGACCGAATCAAACGTCCGTTAACAAAAAAACACTGCAGCTCCCGATTATTTCGGGCAATATCGGGACGTCCGATCAAACCCTCGAGCTTCACCGGACCTTCCGTACAGGAAACAGACAGGCATCCCTGGGCTATCTGTCGACCATAAACCGCATAAACCGTGCTGACCAAGTCGTTATTACCGGGTGTATGCAGAACCTCCTGGTCGTTATTTTGCAGACGAAAAGATACATCCGGACGCGCAAGCGCCAAACGTTCGATCAATGTGCTGATATGACCAGCTTCAGTTGAATCTTTCTTAAGGAACTTGAACCGGGCCGGTACATTGAAAAACAGATGTTCCACGGTAATCCGGGTCCCCTCAGGACATCCGGACGTTCGCGATTCTTCGACATGGCCTGCCTTGATGCGAACGGCTGATCCAATCTCTGTTCCGGACTGACGTGTTTCGAGTGTGACTTCAGATACGGCAGCGATACTGGCCAAGGCTTCACCGCGGAATCCCATCGTCAACAAATGGTCTAAATCATCGATCGATCTTAGTTTACTGGTGGCGTGGCGTGTGAAAGCCATCTGCGCGTCATCAGAATCCATTCCGACACCGTTATCTGTCACCTGGATCAGTTGGACACCGCCTTGCCTGATCGCGACATGAATGACGGAGGCATGCGCGTCAAGCGCATTTTCAACGAGTTCCTTGACGACAGAAACAGGTCGTTCAATCACCTCACCGGCAGCGATGCTGTTGGCTGTCTGTGGATCCAGCTGAATAATCTGACTCATGACGGACTCCTTTTACTGCGCGACGCTTTCTTTTGCAGATCATATAAATGATTCAAGGCGTCTAATGGTGTCATATTCGAGACATCCAGATTCTGCAGTTCTTCAATAACGGCATCGGACGCCTTTAAAGCCTGGCTGGCGCTAAATAAATCAATCTGACCGTTCATCGGGCGCGCGTTCCGCCTGATTGCCAATTTTTGACGTGGTCCGTGTTCAAGCCGAAGCTGCAGAAGTAATTCATTGGCGCGCTCAACGACTACGTCCGGGATACCGGCCAGTCTGGCTACTTCTATCCCATAACTTTCGTCTGTGCCGCCAGAGCGGATCTGATGCAGAAAGACGACACTATCCGCTTCTTCCCGAACGGCCACATGACAGTTGAATACGCCGAATACTTTATCAGCGAGATCTGTCAATTCATGGTAATGTGTCGCAAAAAGCGTGCGGCATCCCAGTATTTCCCGGTCAGCCAGATATTCAATAACAGACCAGGCGATGCTTAAGCCGTCATAGGTGCTTGTTCCGCGGCCTATTTCATCAAGAATCAGTAAACTGCGTGATGTTGCATGTTTCAGAATCTGTGAAACCTCACTCATTTCAACCATAAAGGTTGACTGTCCGCCTGCCAGATCATCACTGGCACCGATTCGCGTAAATATCCGGTCAACGATGCCGATTTTCGCTCCGGCTGCCGGGACAAAACTGCCTATCTGAGCCATCAGGACAATCAAAGCGTTCTGACGCAGATAGGTCGATTTCCCTGCCATATTAGGTCCTGTCAAAATCATCAGACGAGATTCGTTCATGTCCATCTGCAGATCATTCGGAACAAATCCACCGGCAGACAAGGTTCTCTCGACAACCGGATGGCGGCCCTGAAGAATATCAATCTGGTCAGAAAGACTGATTTCAGGTCGACAGTAGTTTTCGCGGTCGGCCAGCTCAGCCAGTGCAGCAATCACATCCAGAGTTGCCAAGGCATGGGCGGTTTCCTGCATCTGAAAGATGGAAGCGGCTGCTTGCTCGCGAACGCGGCAGAAAACCTCGTATTCTAAAGCAACCAGTTTTTGTTCAGCTCCAAGAATGGTGTCTTCCATCTCTTTCAATTCAGTGGTGATATACCGTTCACTATTTGCCAGCGTCTGTTTACGCTGATAATGATCAGGGACCTGGCTCAGATTGGCGCGAGTCACTTCGATATAATAACCGAATACACGATTGTAACCGATTTTCAGGCTCTTGATTCCGGTCTTCTCCCGTTCTGATTGTTCAAGTTCAAGGATCCACTGCTTTCCATGAAGGGCTGCATCTCTCAACTGATCGATCGATTCATCGAATCCTTTGCGGATCAGTCCGCCTTCCTTCAAACCAACGGGTGGTTCTTCAATTAATGAACGCTGCAGCAGCTCCGTCAAATCCGGTAATGGATCAATTACATTTTTTAAAGCCATGATCCAGGATTCTTTAACTGATTCAAGGCTGTCAAGAATGATCGGTATTTTTTGAAGCGTTGTCTTCAAGGCAGTCAGATCACGCGCATTTGCCGTTTTTAACGCGAGTTTCCCAGCTAAACGCTCAAGATCGTACAGACCCTGTAAGCGTTCCCGCACTTCCTGTCTGACCATGTACTGCTCTTTCAGACAGGCGATTGATGATTGCCGCTGAAGAATATCCGATAAATTGAGCAGAGGCTGTTCAATCCAGCGACGCAGCAAACGTCCGCCAACTGATGTAACCGTCCGGTCAATTGCCCACAGGAGACTTCCCCGTCTGGTGCGCTCTCGGATCGTTTCAGTGATCTCCAGATTTTTTCTGGCAGAAGGATCCAGATTCATAAACATATCCAGAGAATACGCTTGAATCGGTCTTAAATGATCCGGACGCAGTCGCTGGGTTTCTTCAAGATAGACCATAATAGCAGCTGCCGCCTGCGCCCAGAGCGGTGTCTGGCCGCTTATGTCCGGGAACTTTTCAGCTGTTGTACGAAGCGAGTAGTCATCATCTGGACGTACTGTCATCATAATGTCTTGCCTGATATTTAGAGCGTTCCAGAGCCCGTCTGTTTCAAATGCAGGGTTAACCAGTATCTCTGACGGCGCATATCGCGCGATTTCATCCAGGACATGGTTTGCCGTATCTCCGGTTATTAAAGCTGTTGCCTCAAATACACCGGTTGACAGGTCACAGGCAGCCAGACCATAGGTTCGATTTAATTTATAAAGTGACAGAATGAAGTGATTTTTTTTCTCATCAAGCAAAGATGCATCAGTTATGGTGCCTGGTGTAATGACACGCGTCACCTCGCGTCTGACAATTCCTTTTGCCAGCTGTGGATCTTCAACTTGGTCACAAATAGCGATCTTGTAGCCTTTCTGAATCATTCGATGAATGTAGTTATCGACAGCATGATGCGGCACACCGCACATCGGTGCGCGTTCATCCAGTCCGCAGTCGCGTCCCGTCAAGGTTAACTCAAGTTCCTTTGCAGCAGTGACTGCATCCTCAAAAAACAGTTCGTAAAAATCACCCAGACGAAAAAATAAAATACAGTCCGGCCACTCTTTTTTCAAATTGATGTATTGCTGCATCATCGGCGTCAACTGGCAGGCATCCAGTTTGCTTGTTTCCAGGCTCATCCGTTCCAGACCTCCAGATATCCTTTTAGAGAAAAAGTCCTGGCATCCGTGATATGGATCCGGGCAATCCCGCCTTCCAGCCGGTCACCATCGAATGAGCCATCGGAATCACGCCGGGAATCCGGGATCAACCCAGGATCGGGGATTGTAAAATTAACCAGTTGATTCTGACTGGTTCGCCCGCTGTACACCTGATCTTCGCGAATACTCGAACCTTCAACAAGAACTTCAACTGTCTTCCCTTTACATGTCATGTTAGAAGCCAGTGAGTGTTCATTCTGCAATGCGACCAGCCGGTTAAAGCGATCATGCATCGTTTGCTCATCGATATGATCTGTCATTTGAGCCGCAGGTGTTCCCGGTCTTTCCGAGTACAAAAATGTAAACGCACTGTCAAACCGCACGTCATTCATCAGTTCAAGTGTCTGTTGAAAATCCTCTTCAGTTTCTCCGGGGAATCCAACAATAATGTCAGTGGAAATGGTCAAGTCAGGTATCAGCTGTCGGGCGCTGCGAATGTGTTCCAGATATTGCTCACGTGTATACTGTCTGTTCATGCGCTTGAGAATTCGGTTGCTTCCGCTTTGAAATGGCAAATGCAGGTGTCGCTCAATGTTCGGATTTGCAGCCATTACCTCAAGTAATTTATCGGAAATGTCCTTGGGGTGCGATGTCATGAAGCGAATGCGGTACAGCCCCTGAATATGCGATGCGGCTTCAAGCAGATCAGCAAAATCAGCTACTCTTGTCGTCTGTTTTGATTGGTCTGCTGTTTCCGCTTTCTGCAGATCATGACCATATGAATTGACATTCTGTCCAAGCAGCATCACTTCGCGATAGCCGGCGGCTGCCAGATCAGCCAGTTCAGCCAGAATGGTGTCCGGCAGTCGACTGCGTTCACGCCCGCGTGTATAGGGAACAATACAGTATGTGCAAAAATTGTTGCACCCATACATGATGGAACTCAAAGCTCTGAACCGGCGGGCGCGATGGATTGGAAGACCCTCAACCAGATTGTCTTCCGCTCCAACATAATATTGTTTTTTCTCCTGAGTCATCCGATTATAGAGTAATTCAGGGAGACGATGGATATCCTGAGGGCCAAAGACAATATCAACAAAAGAGTAGCTCTTCTCAATGCGAGATACGTTTTCGGCCTGTTTCATCATACAACCGCAAACGGCAATCAATAAGTCAGGTTTATCACGCCGCAGGTTCTTAAACTGGCCTAAATTGCCAAACAGACGGTCCACGGCATTCTCGCGAATACTGCAGGTATTGAGGATGATCAGGTCTGCCTCTCTGGCATCTATGGCTGGGATAAAGCCCATTTCAATAAGCAGACCGGCTATTTTTTCTCCGTCATTTTCGTTTAGCTGGCAACCATATGTATGCATCCAGAATCGCCGGGCGAATCCTGTCTGTTGTCTGTAGTCATGCATACAGTCCACAACATAATCCATATACTGCTGTTGTCGTTTCATTTCCTGGTTAATTTCAATGTTCACGCGTGTATCACCTCATCAGCACCGTGCCGATTTTCTTAAAAAGAACTCATTTCATGATATCATAAAAAAGATGATCTGTTCCTAATCGAGTGGCTGGCGAACGATTTCCCGATAAGATGTTGTATCGTTTTTATGATTGAGAGTCATTCGAACAGAAAACAGCCAGCCGCGTTTTTTTTGAACTGATTGTTCCAGATAATCAAAGATTTCCGACACGTTTCGTAAAGCCGGCTCATCCGGAGTCCAGCCGGCGTAAAGGGTCTGTTCCAGATGATCTGCTGCCAGACAGGCTTTTTGTTGTAACTGTTGCAGAACACCGCCTGAACCAGTTTCCTGCCTTAAGAAGTCAGATGCACTGAGTCGATTGTCGCGTTTCAATCCAATCGACTGGAGTAATTTCCAGCATTCAGACCAATAGTAAAGCATCTGAACGCGTGGATCCGGAATTTGACTTTGCACCCAGTCCCGCTGGTGACGCCTCTTCCCTTGTTGTATTTTAGTGAACACCCAGACTGTGAGAGCGAGAAAGATGAATACTAAAACCATGATAACCGGACCGTAACCTGTTGATCGGTTGGGGTCCGGCGGTACTGAATCCGTTGCTCCGGTCGGTTTTGTTTCGCTGTCAGCAGGCATTGTTGTTTCAGAAGTTTGAGTGCTTTCAATCGGGTTGACCGAAGGCTGCAAAGGTGTGATGTCCGGGTTGACAGCGGTTCCTCCCGGTGTTGCATCAGTCGCAATCCAGCCAATGCCTGACAGATAGACCTCTGTCCAGGCATGCGCTTGTTTTCCGGTTATCAGATATTCGGTGAACTTGTTATCTCCTGTTGAAGGTGGTACAACATACCCTTCAACGTACCTTGCAGGAATACCTGCCAGACGACAGAAAACAGTCATGGCTGTCGCAAAATAAACACAGTAACCTGATCCTGATTCAAGAAAATAAGATACAAATTCGGCATCTTCAGGCGGTGTGTCAACGTCGAGTTGATACGTGGCCGTGTGCATCAGGTAGTCTCTGAGACGGTCAACTTTCCTGTAAGGTTTCGTTTCGTTTGATGTCAATGACTCAACCAGATTAAACAAGAGACCGCCGCGCTGATAGACATTCAGTTGGGGCAGCTGCAGATAGCGATCCTTGATTGAATCCGGAACAACTTGGTCTTCTTCGCTCAACAGATTTTGGATTGTTTCAATCTGATCTGGAAAATTCCACCTGCCGGTCTGAAGTGTACGGCAGGACATCAGCACAGACTGATCCGGTCGAATCCAGTAGTCGCTGTACAACTCTCCGGATCGGTTATACGAAATATCCATCGGGTCCGAATCAGACCAGGTTATGTGAAGTGGTTTTCCGGCTGTAAACACGGTGCGTGTTGGCAGTCCGACCGGTGACCAGGCATAGACACGGGTTTCATTAAACGCAGCAGGCTCAATACCGGATTTTTGCAAATCTGGACGATCCAAATCAAATATGTCAGTCTGTTCCTTCTGCCATAGCGGGCTATTAAATCGATAACGGGCGGGGTCCGGATCAGACTGCCAGCTTTTTCCATCATACGTCTGCCTGATCGCACCTTTGAGCAGGAGTGGCCCACCTGATGTACTGACTCTCATGACGGGCTGGTCGGATAATTCAACCGGTCCGCCCAATCGGTCTCGTAAAGGATAATAGCCGACGGCCCTGAGAGAGAAATTGTCTGCGACCTGCTCCTCCCAGCGAATATCACTGATTGAACGGAAAATGCGGGTAACAGCATCCTCTGCCCAGTGTTGATAAAACCACGAAACCGGCAGGATATAAGTCAGAAAAAATGCAAGTGTTACTGTGATCACTGCCGGTATGATCCCTTGTCTGATCAGTCGGACTGCCGTCGGCTGCCAGGATTGACCAGCCATTTTACGGTCAACCCTGCGCTTTTTCGCAAGTGTTAAAATTGAAATCAGGACGGCGGGCATAGACCAGCCCCAGACAAACAAAGGTTCCTGTCCCCAGGAAAATGAAAAGACGAGCAACCAACAAAGCCCTGAAAGCATAGGAAGGCTAAATCGGGCAATTGTCAGATAAGCAAATAACGATAACACGGCACCAATGATATGAGACAAGATCATCATCTGGTTGATCTGGTCGCTCTGCCGATCGATCATGAAATTAAATGCCCAGCGAAACCAGACGTTTACAGACTGCATTATAGTGATCAGTGTCTCTTCAGGGAACAGGGTCTTCCTGAAAAGATAGGTTATGATAATCAGCACCGTTGCCGTTATCAGAGAATATTTGATATGATGGCGAGTCCATGTTGCTGCCGCAAGAAATAAGAGGGTCAGGCTGATGGTCAAGCTTAGCTGGTATACACCACCTGGAAGTCTCAGGAGGCTCAGGATCAGAACGGAACAGCACAGGGCAAAAACGAATGCCATAGTGAGCTGCACCAGAGCCGGTAAGAGATGTGTGGATGGTTTCTTTACCGTAAGATGTTTCACAGCTGTTCATCCCAACCATTGGTTTTATTTTGAACTGCTTTCTGATAGACGTCAAACGCTACTTCAATGACTCGAATTGACGCTCTTCTCAAAATTTCCAGCGCTTCATGGTCACGGTGTCGATCATCGTGATACAGGATCAGACAAACCAGCGGTCTCTGTTCAGTATGGTAAGACACCAACTTCAAAGCGGTCTGAACTGTTAAGCAACAGGTCGACCAAACCAGCAGAGCTGCTTCCGGATGCTGCTTCATTTCATCCTCAAGCAGCTGGTCACTCTGCCAGTTGGCATTCCGGCGTGGTTCACACAGCAAAAACTGAATCAGCTGTTTTTGATCAAACATCGATGCGACAACTGTCTCACGGATTGAATGGCGCCAGACAATCAGCCGAACAGTGCTCATCTGTTTTAATAACACAAATGACAAATAGACAAGACACTCAGATGTAAAGTCATGGTATTGCTCGCTTTTGTTATGATCGTTAAACGCAGGAGTCTGACTGTCATCGATAATCACAACTTCAGGCTGAATCGGATTTTCAAATTCCCTGATCATGATTTCGTTCAGTCGTGCTGATAGTTTCCAGTGAGCACGCTTCAACGCATCACCCGGTTGCTGCTGACGAATGTCAGCGATTGTGTCAAGATCACTTCCCGCCTGCCATCGCATCATCGCAGGATTCTCCTTCATCAACGCTTGAAGAAGATCCAGACGAACAAACGGATAGGATCCAGGTAAAACTGAAATCACAGAATCTGAACGTTTATCCAGCCTTTTCAGCAAAGAAATGCGAAAAAAGCCAAAGAGATCCACAACCGTCAGTTCAGTCAGTTGTATATTAATCAACCCGCAATGAACAGCACGAATCGGAAATCGGATCTGGACGTCCTTTCGTGTATCAATCAGCACACGTTGTTTCGTGCAGTTGCTGTATTGATCAGATCCAGTCTGCTGCAGCGTTACGGAAGCTGCGCCAAGCAGAACAGGGCTTCGCGTCTGAACAGCTGCACAAAAGGAAAAAACGTGTCCTCTTTGGATGATATGTTGAGACAGTGTTTCAACAATTTGCGTCCTGGATCGAATTAAAATCAGCCGGCAAAGAGAACATAGCGGTAGGATGATCATGAGAATAAAAACAAATTGAAGCGGTTTGAATCCGCTGTAAGCAAGGGCAGCACCGACGAGAACAGTCAAAAAAAACCATCCTGCTCCCCGAACCGTGATCATGTGTCGTTTACGGGTGTCTGATGCAGGATTTCGCTTATAACATCCGCTACAGAAACGTGTTGCATACGTGCTTCCGGTTTGAGAATAATGCGATGGATCATGACAGGCTGAATCACATGCTGCACATCTTCCGGAATAATATAGTCCCGACCCAGGATGAAGGCATGTGTCCTGGCAGCGATCAAAAGCATCAACGCACCTCTTGGACTGACACCGAGCATCACATGGCGGTGTTCGCGCGTCGCCTTCGCGATTATAGCGACATATCGCCGGATGGCATCAGCACAGAACAAATGATCAGAGGTTTCTTGAAGCGCAAATAATTCATCAACCGTAACAGCTGGCTGAAGCGTCTCGAGCGGTGATCGGGAGGAAAATCGCTTTATGATAGCCATTTCCTCTTCGATCGACGGATAACCCAGGGATATTCTCAGCATAAACCGGTCTAGCTGAGCTTCCGGAAGTGGATAGGTTCCAACCTGTTCAATAGGATTCTGTGTTGCCAATACCATGAACGGTTTCGGAAGCGGATAGGTAACGCCGTCAACAGTCACTTGATTTTCCTGCATGGCTTCAAGCAGGCTGGACTGCGTTTTGGGTGTTGTCCGGTTGATTTCATCAGCCAAAAGCAGCTGACTCATGATAGCACCGGGATGAAATTCAAATGAAGCTGTTTTCTGGTTATAGAGGTTGAACCCCGTCACATCAGAAGGCATGACATCCGGCGTAAACTGGATGCGTTGAAAGGTCAGCCCTACTGTTTTAGCCAGAGCAGTCACCAGTGTGGTTTTCCCGATACCGGGAATATCTTCAAGCAGTACATGGCCTCTACTGAGCAGTGCGATCAGAATCCAGTCAACAGTATCCTGTTTCCCGACCATCACCTGTGCAATATTGTTTCGAATCCGGTTTATCAGATCCTGGGCTTGTTGACGATTCACAAATCAGTACTCCCCTGTTATCATGCGAGATCAGCAATACGTAAAATAAGGTCTTCGGATGACGTCCATCCCATGCAGGGATCCGTTATTGAACGGCCGAAAACATGTTGATTGACTGATTGACAGCCTTCTTCCAGATAGCTTTCAATCATGAATCCTTTGACAAGCTGACGTATTTCAGGCGAATGTCTTCGACTATGCATGACTTCAAGCGCAATTCGGGGCTGCTCGTCAAACTGCTTGTTGGAATTGGCGTGGTTGGTGTCGATCAGGCAGGCGGGATGCTCGATCTGACGCTCATCAAACATGGCTGCCAGGATTTTCAGATCTTCAAAGTGGTAATTGGGCTGATTCTGTCCATACTTGTTGACAGCTCCGCGAAGGACGGCATGTGCAAGTGGATTGCCAGCGGTTTTCACAGCCTGGCCCTGGTACGTAAACACATGGGACTGCCGTGCTGCATATATGGCATGAAGCATCACGGATAAATCACCGCTCGTCGGATTTTTCATACCGGCCGGCTGACTGATTGCACTGGCGGTCAGGCGATGCTGCTGGTTTTCAACCGAGCGGGCGCCAATCGCAACATAGCTTAAAACGTCGTCGAGATAAACATGGTTTTCCGGATAAAGCATTTCGTCAGCTGCCGTTAAACCGGATTGCTCCATTGAGCGAATATGCATGTGACGCAAGGCAAGAAGGCCGCCGGCGATATCGGGTTCTTTTTCAGGATCCGGCTGATGTAGAATTCCTTTGTAGCCTGAGCAATCTGTTCTGGGCTTATTGGTATAGATCCTCGGGATCAAAATCAGACGGTCGGCCACGCGTTCCTGCAAACGGCCTAACCGTTCGGAGTACGCGCAAACGGAATCCTCGAGATCAGCTGAACAGGGTCCGACAACCAGAATCAAGCGATCGGACTGCTCATTAAAAACAGCTCTGATCGCTTCATCACGTTCATGTTTGAGCGTCCGAAGGGATTGTGACAAAGGATATCTTCGCAAAATTTCTTCTGCCGACGGTATGGGGCCGAGAATCGAAAAATTCATAACGTTCACTCCAGTATTGTCGACTATTATAGCATAGATCAGATCACAGCTTTAGCAGCAGCACCCGGTTTTTTCAAACGAGGATGCAGTCGGAAAATCGTTTTCCCTGTCAGTCTTGACGCTTCAATGAGACGAATGAGCTGAACAGGCCTGGCGGCAGTCATCAGTATCCAGATGCCCTGTCGGTCCTGCGAGTCGTAATAAGTCATCATGAGGATTGAACCACGCCGTATAGCACTGTCATGCTGCCTGATTTTTTCCCGCAGTGCATAGAAAATTTTGCTGTTGACGCGTAACAGCCGGCAAAGCTGCTGATCACTTATTTTTCGGAGCTGATCGACTGTTGCCAGCAAAAGACGATCAAGCGATTCAGTGGTAATCGACCACTGATCTGTTTCGGTTTCTAAAACGAAGCCCTGGTCAGAATAGTAAAGTGAAGCAGGCGTATCCATTGGGAGCGGCAGCCCGTTTAAGTGACGGATCAAGATGCCCCATCTGGCGCGAAGTTCCGTTCGCCGTCGAATCAGCCGTTTTTTCTGATTCAAGCGATCTCTTACCTGGATTACGAGCCAGATCGAAGCACCCGAAATAAGGAATATACCGGCGAATGGCGGCAGACAGCTAATCGCTGTCAGAAACAAACTCGAAAGAATAATTAAAAGGAGCATCGCTTCCATCTTGGTTCTCCTTGTTTAGCGGGCATACATCTCATACAGAATTCTCTGGATCACCCTGACCGGCAATAAACGATTTAGAAACCACGCCAGGCGATATAAACAACCAGGCGTATACTGGATTGGAATCTTTCTTCTGTTCAGGCGGCGAATGATCAACTGAGCCATCTGATCAGCTGACAAACCTTTCCGTTCATCTGCAGCCATTCGTTCGATCGAGCGCAGACAACGATCAGCATCAGGAAGATTTGCTGTCGCTGGACTGATCACCCGGGCATCTGTAAAACCGGTTCGTGTGTCCCCTGGTTGAACAACCATGCATTGAATTCCGTGTGGCTTCATTTCATTGGCGGTTGCCTTCATCAAGGCGGATACAGCAGCCTTGCTCGCAGAATAGCATGCCTGATAAGGAATGGGCAGAAACCCTGCAACAGAACCGATCTGTATGACTGATCCACTCTTCTGCTCACGCATCTGCCTGAGCACAGGGGAAAGGGCGTGGCAGACACCTAGAAAATTTGTTGCCATCTGTGACTGGGCCTCATACGGTGTCATCGCTTCCACAGCGCCTGCCAGCCCGAAACCGGCAGCCAGAATGAGGATATCAATACGCTTTTCCAGTTGAATAATCGCTGACAGCACACGGTTCACAGCATCCGGGTCTCGAACATCCAATTGCCTGGACTGCATATTTGATTCTGAATCAGATTCGCTGTCTGTAAGGCTTCGCGCCAGAGCGTAAACGCGATCACCTTGTTCTGATAACTGTTCTGCAATCGCCTTGCCGATTCCGGAACTGGCTCCTGTTATAACGATCACCCGTTGCTTTGGCATGATGTCTTACCTCATATTCTTTTTTTGCTCAAATGAAACATCTTAAGTTTAGTCTGTCTCAATCGCGCATCCGGTATTTTTTGAATCAGCTTTTCATAGAAGCGATTACTGTGATTCAATTCTGTCAGATGACAATGTTCATGAACAATAACCAGATCCATCAGGTCCTGTGGCAGCAAACTGCAGCGTCTGTTGATTGAAATGGTTCCACGACTGCTGCAGCTGCCCCAGCGGCTGACAAGATCGTGAATGATGATTTTACGAGGCCTGGCCAGATGATGGGCTGCCTGCAAGTGTTCAATACGCGCCAGGATCAACTGGTCAGCTCGCCGGCATTGCTCTGGCGGTAGAGGTTGTATTTCAGTCAATTGTGTGTTTAATGTAAGTTTCTGTTTGATCCAGGTTGATTTGCTGTATATGGCCTGATCAATTTCATGAATGGATGTCGAATACGGTACATGCATTTCCAGGGTATTATCCGGACGGATGATCAGTGACATCGAGCGACGATCTGAGCGCACCAGTTTCACATCATATCCGGAAATTGTTCGGGTCTCAGTTTTCCGGGCCATGATGCTTCTCCAGATACAGCAAGGCACGCTCCGCGTTTCTTCCCCCCGCAGCGATCTGCTGCCGAATGAATTCTGGATGTTTCTTCATGAAATCAGATTGATAGCGGATCGGATCATGGATGAAATGAATGATCTGGTTGAATTGACCCTCATCGATCAAACCCATTTTGAGCGCCTCTTCGAAAAGATCGTCCTGAATCGTTAACAGTGCTGTTAGCTGTGTTCCTTTTTCTGCGAGCTTTTCACGGCCACCCTGATTTCTGTTTACGATGGTCATCGTGTTGGGCATAACGGCACCAAGATGTTCAACAGTTGGAATCCAGGCACGAAAATAACTGGAGGCTTCAGTCACAAGGTCTGATATATGCAAGGCTTTTTGACCGGCACATTCATTTTCAGACAGCCGTCTTGATGCCATCTGCTCCGAACTGATCCACGCCTCCCGGTTTTTAAAAAGGCTGATATGCGGTTTGTTCAGTTGCTGAGCGACACTGAATGAAAAGAAAAAGTCACGTCGCTCGCCACCGGAAATAAAATCACACGGTATAACTCTTGCCAGGCTAACAACCCGATCAATCAATGAACTGTACAGTGTCGATGAGCGATACTGTGCCCTTGATTTTTCAGTCAACAGTCGTATCAAATCAGCCGGCTGATCGAGATTTTGATCGATCGACTGAAGCAGTCTGTTAGCTTCAGATTCACTGCCAAACAAAAAATGCGTGTTGATATAATAAGGACCAATCGTCCCTGATGTATACCAGAACGGCTGATGTTCAGGTGCTGCGCGAAAAGCACGTGTTTCAAAGAGCCACTGGATCAACTGTTTCTTCATCGTGATTTCGTCCATATTGCCTCCAAAAGCATGAAGCAGATGAGCCTAGTTTACCATAAGCAGTCGCTTGTGAGAAACAGGTACAAGCCGTTGACGCGTGATTGTGCATTATCAGCTCTCACCAGGCGATTAACGTTCCCGAATAATCTTTTAATGAATCGACACCATCCGATTCTGCAATCGCGATCATTTCGTTTTGAACGTCCAGGCAGGCAGACGGTTTCAGGAGCGTTGCCGTTCCGATCTCCACAGCTGACGCTCCGGCAATCAAAAATTCGATTGCATCAGATCCGTTCATGATACCGCCGACACCGACAATCGGGATGCTGACAGATCGAAAAACATCAGCAACCATGCGGAGCGCAACCGGTTTGATCGCCGGTCCGGAAAGACCGCCCGTGTTGTTATGCAATATCGGACGTCTGCTCGTTCTATCAATTGCAAGTCCCATCAAAGTATTGATCAACACAACAGCATCTGCACCAGCTTCTTCTGCTGCACAGGCCATACGGACGATATCTGTGACGTTTGGCGTTAATTTTACCCACAACGGTTTGGTCGTCATCGCTTTGGATGCGGATACGACTTGTCTGATTTGTCTCTCATCACTTCCGATCATCATACATCCCTCACGAACATTGGGACAAGAAAGATTCAATTCGATCACATCCGCCCTGGTTGTGTCCAGGGTCCGGCAAAGGATCTGATAGTCCTCCAGACTATTACCTGCAATGTTAACGACAATACGACATCCCATTTGCAGCATGTTCGGCAGCTCATCGCGAATAAATGAATCGATACCTGGATTCTGAAGGCCAACACTGTTAAGCATCCCCGAGGCGGTTTCAGCAACACGAGGCGGAGGATTGCCTGACCGAGAATCAACCGTCAGCCCTTTGGTACAGATTCCGCCGATCTGCGAGAGATCATAGACAGATGATACTTCCCGGCCAAAACCAAATGTACCGGAAGCCGCAAGAACCGGGCTTTTCAATCTGACTGAACCAAGATCAATCGTTGTGTCTACCATTGGACTACCTCCGCATCAAATACAGGACCGTCAACGCAGCACCGTTTGTAGCGATCCGACGATTGCTCAGAGTCAGTTTTCATCTCGCAGGCGCAGACAAGACAAACACCAATCCCGCAGGCCATTCGTTCTTCAAGCGAAACCTGACAGGGTAATTGATAGGCTGCGGCTAATTCGGCAACAGCCTGCATCATCGGTCTGGGACCGCATGTCAGGATCACCGTACCTGGTTCCTGTACTGCGGAATCCAGCAATAACCGAAGCGCGTCGGCGGCACGACCGTTGACCGTCAGATCTCCACATTCAGATGCAAAACAGGTCTGACAGCCCAGCATCGCATATTCATGTCGAAGAATACTGTCTTCTTTTGATCGGTAACCACAGACCGCTATCGAGTCAATTTCTTTTTCCCGGCATATTTGTTGGACAAAGTACAGGGGAAAAACACCCGTTCCGCCACCGACTGTAATCACACGTTTAAAGCCATCCAGGTTAAATCCATGTCCCAGCGGCCCCAGAACTGAAAAGATCGTTCCTGGTTTCTGCTGCGAAATCCAGCGTGTCCCCTCACCTTTTATCTGAATACCCAGCGTTATGCAGCCACTTGACTGATCAACCGACATGATACCGATTGGTCGTTTTAAGAACCGATCGCAGGACAGATTGACAAACTGTCCCGGCTGAGCACTGT
>JAAYBY010000293.1 GCA_012729935.1 Clostridiaceae bacterium
ACGGTCAGCCGCGTGAGCGAAGTCAATGAACAGGACATGAAACGGGTGGAGCAGGCTATTTTTGATGCCAGACTGCAAGCAGATGTGATTGCAGTTTCCATACATGCACATGAGATCAGCGGTACACGGAAGGAAGACCCGGACCAGTTTCTGCAAGAATTCGCGCATCGATGCATTGAGGCGGGAGCGCATGTTGTCATCGGACACGGCCCCCATCTGCTCAGGCCGATTGAACTCTACAAAGGGCGCCCGATCTTCTATTCGCTCGGCGATTTCATTCTGCAGAACGAAAATATCCGTCGCGGACCGGCCCAGTGGTTTAAGTCGCAAGGGCTGTCACCGGACGCGACGATGCATGAGTTGTTCGCAACGCGTTCTGCGCAGTTCACCCGCGGCCTACAGACAGATCCGGTCATGTTTGAAGCGGTTATTCCTTACTGGGAACTGGAAGACGGGCAGCTGACAAAACTCGATCTCATGCCTGTTGAACTGGGATTCGGCCGCCCGCGCTCGATCGGCGGCTGGCCAATGTTCGCGCCTGATCGCGGCATTATTGAGCGGCTGGCCGAGATGTCCGGAAAGTTCGGAACGCAAATCGATATTGAAAATGGTATCGGGCGCGTCCTGATCTGATCCACATAACAAAGAAAAGCGACTGTTTGGTCAAAAAGGGCGGTTGACTGCTAAGCGCATTAATCCGCATGATACAGTTAATGGTAGTTATCTTTTAACCAATCGATCAGGCGTTTAATCGCCGGAAAACAGGAGGGACCCTTATGACGAAGAAGGTAATGGATGTACGCGCATCAGACAACAAATATCTCCATCGGGACTTCCACGCCAGTGCAGATATCGGATTGCGCTATATCGGAGAAAAGTATGGTGACAATGGTGTCAAAGAATATTTGCAGACGTTTGCACGGGCTTACTATAAGCCGCTGTTCACCGATGTCGGGGAGCGCGGACTGGTTGCCCTCAAGGAACAGATTGAAAAAATCTATGAAATTGAAGAAATGCCAGAAGTGGTACACGTGAATCTGACAGACGATGAACTCGATGTGACGATTGATCGCTGCCCGGCTGTGACTTTTTTTAACAAAACAGGCCACAATACATCGAAGTGGTATGTTGAACTGACCCGCACGGTTAATGAAACCATCGCGGACCAGTGTGATCTTGGTTTTGAACTTTTGGCCTATTCAGAAGAAACAGGTGCTGCCCGCTATCGTTTCTTCAAACGGGCATTCTAAAGGAGGCTAACGGACATGGTATCCTGTACCGAATTTATCCCGCTATATAGTGAGCTGTTTAAATACATCGAAACAAAAGCAGATCACGACGCGGTGGTCCGCTATTGGGAATATATCTCCGACACCTACGTTGCGGATCGTTTGGAACCGCTGGTCGCGGAGAAAGGGCTCGACGGCTGCTGGGACTATTGGGCCAAGGCGTTGACCGAAGAAGCTGCGGATTTTGTCAAGGAATATGATGACGAGAAACAGGAGATCACCAGCCATATGCGCCACTGCCCGTCTAAAGGGCTGCTTCTGGAATTGAAGCACATGGAGCCTTACTGGGACTACTGCGGTCATTGCGCAGTCCTTTATTCACGGATACTTGACCGCTATGGTATTTATTCCGAACGGGATCATTCGAAAGTTGATCAGGCGGAATGCCGCAGCCGGTTATATAAAGCGGAAAAATAACAGGGTTTGTTTTTCTGTTCTAATATTCGTCAATGCGAATCAGTGTCAGCATCCGATTGAACTGTAGGGACGATTGACCGAGAGCAGATGCTGCCCGCTGCCGTTATTTCAAGCCGTCATGCGAAAGGAGGCCGACAGATATGGTGTCTTGTACCGAGTTTATCCCGCTGTACAGTGAGCTGTTTAAGTATATCGAATCGAAAGCCGACCATGATGCGGTGATACGCTATTGGGAGTACATATCCGATACATACGTCGCCGAACGACTGGGACAGATCGTCTCAGAAAAAGATTTGGAAGGCTGCTGGGACTATTGGGCCAAAGCATTGTCTGAAGAAGCAGCTGATTTTGTCATGGAATATGACGATGAAAAGCAGGACTTCACGATTGATATGCGCTACTGTCCGTCCAAAGGAATGTTGCTGGAACTAAAACACATGGAACCGTACTGGGACTACTGCGGTCACTGCGCAGTTCTTTACTCGCGTATTCTTGACCGTTATGGCATTTGCTCCGAAAGCGGCGATGCAAATGTAGATCAGGCGCAATGTTTGAGTCGACACTACATAGAAGCGAAATGAGGATGGGCTGTGCTCGATAAATCTGTACCATTTTATCCGCTGATCTTTGTCCGCTTTCCGGACAGTCCACCGACGGACGCACCTTTGCCGCCGGGCTATTCAGTACAAGCCTGGCAACCGGGTGCGGAAGTTGACTGGTGCACCATTGAAACAGCTGTCGATGAATTTCCGGCAGTCGATGAGGCGATGCAGCGCTTCATCGAGGATTTCGCGTCAGAACCGGAAGAATTGTCGAAGAGGCTGTTCTTCGTTGTCACACCGGACGGAAAGCGTGTCGGCAACTGTGCTGCCTGGTGGCAAAAGCGGGGCGACGATCGCCGATGCCTGCTTCACTATCTGGCTGTGTTGCCGGAGTATCAGGGTCTGGGTCTGGGCCGCGCACTTGTCGTGCAGGTTATCAAAGCCTTTCAGACGCTCGAACCGAACGAGCCAGTCTTTCTGGGCACACAAACCTGGAGCTGGCGGGCTGTCTGCCTGTATCTAAGATGCGGGTTTCAGTTGACCCGTGAAAAGGATCCGGAAAAAGCACTACCTTATTTAGAACAAAAGATGCCGGCTCCGTATTACAATTTGCTGATTGATACCATGCTGGATCGTCAGTGGGAAGGGATCAATCAGCCCTGATGGACTATTTTTTAATTGTCATTATCCTGATCATCGGAGGGATTATTCAGAGCAGCTGCGGGTTTGGTGCCGGGTTATTCTGCATGTCTCTCTTGCCATTTTTTCTGGACTATAAAATCGCCCTCCCGATGATGTTTCTGGCGGGTATTGTCCTGAATATCCGGATCTTATTTAAGACCTACAAGCACATCCAGTGGCGCATTATGGTCATTCCGCTGGCCTTTTCCTTTATCGGCAGAATATTCGGCCAGCTGGCTGTCAATCACCTGGACAGCCGATATCTGCAGATTGTCCTGGGCGTGATGGTCACAATGACCGCAATTTATCAACTTTTCTGGCGGGAAATTTTCACGATAAAGAATAATTTCGGTACAGCCAGCGCGTTTGGTTTGACCAGCGGCCTGATGAGCGGGCTGGCGAGCACCGGCGGACCGCCGCTCGTCATCTATCTGCTGAATCTGAAACTGGAAAAATATGCCTATATGGCCACCATCCAGATGCTTTTTTTGTGCGGTGCCTTGTTTAGTGTTGGCCTGACCAGCGCGTCCGGCCTGATCGACCAGTCTGTGCTGCTTTACTCACTGGTTGCGATCGCATCCATTCTTGCGGGCTCTTTTATCGGCCTCAAACTGTTCGATAAATTGAATCGCCTGAAACTGGTTAAACTGGTCAATATTTTTCTGGTCATTACAGGACTTTCTCTGATAATCAAATCACTGATCTGAAAATTGAGAAAAAACAAGCCTCCTGATACGGAGGCTTGTCGGTAAAACACCTGAAGGCGACTCAGGCGTTTTTTACGGCCTCAAATTCCCTGACGATTTCATCAGATGGTTTAGCGGTAGAGAGACTGACAAGGACGATCACCAGACAGGAAATAATAAACGCCGGCAAGAGCTCGTAAACGGCGAAGACTCCGCCCAGTTTACTGACCAGTTCTTTCCAGACGACGACAGCGATGCCACCGGACAGCATACCGGCTACAGCACCCGGAAAGTTTATGCGTTTCCAGAACAGGGAAAAGAGAATCAACGGACCAAACGCCGCTCCAAAACCAGCCCAGGCATAGGATACGACGCGGAAGATAGAGTCATTGCCTGAAAGTGCGATGATAATACCAAACAGCGAAATAACAAGCAGTGAGACACGGGCGATCCACATGATCGAGCGATCAGAAATCTTTTTTGTGAGCAGACCACCAAAAATATTGCGGGCGATGGCTGAAGAGGCGATCAGCATATAGGAGTCAGCTGAGCTCATGGAGGCCGCCAGAATACCTGAGAGAATCAGTCCAGCCAAGATGGGCGGGAAGAACAGCGATGTCAGTTCGATGAAGATCGTTTCCGACTGGCCGGCTGTCCTTAGCAGGTCCGGCAGCAACGCACGGCCGACCATACCGATCGCGACGGCAACAAATAAGGAGATAAAGCACCATGTAACTGCGATCTGACGGGACTGCTTCAGTTTTTCGACTTTGTTGATTGCCATGAAACGCAACAAGACCTGCGGCATACCGAAGTAACCGAGACCCCATGCCAGGCAGGAGAGAATACTGAGCAGCCCATAGGATGCACCCTCACTGAACAGTGGTTTACCGTCGACGATACCCTGCAGATTGCCGGCTGCCTGGGACACGGCCACCCCGGCTTCGTCGACCGGAACAGCAATACCAAACAGATCTGTAAATCTGGGGATCTGTCTGAGATTTTCAGCTACGACTGACAGACCGCCAATGCGGATAGTCGCACCGACAAGTACAACGATCAGCGCAAAAAACATCAAAATTCCCTGGATGAAGTCTGTAGCGCTTTCAGCCAGAAAGCCGCCGATCAGCGTATAGACCAGAACAAAAATGGCACCAAGCACCACCATGGCGGTGAAATACTGATCCATACCGAAAATGTAGCCGAACAGCTTGCCGAAGGTAATGAACTGACTGCCGACATAGATCGAAAAGAAGACAAGAATAATCAGTGAGGCGATCGTCATGAGGATTTTCTTCTCATCTCTAAAACGATTGCTGAAGAAATCAGGCAGCGTAATGGCGTTGCCGGCTGCCTGCGAATACTTGCGCAGACGTACGGCGACCAGCCGCCAGTTGAGCCATGTACCCAGTGCCAGACCAATGGCTGTCCAGACTGCTTCCCCGGCACCTGTGAAATAGGCCACTCCCGGCAATCCCATGAGCAGCCAGCCGCTCATATCTGACGCCTCGGCACTCATGGCAGCTACCCACGGACCCAGTCCGCGGTCGCCCAGAAAGTATTCATCCGAGTTGCGATTGCTTTTTCTGGCATACCAGATGCCGATCCCGACGGCGAATATCAAGTATGCGCCAATACCAATCAAAATCTTGATGTTGTCCGGTGTCATATACCCCTCCTGTTGACTGAAACGCTATCTGCTTTTGGCAGACGCGATGACTGTTTATGTCATTATAGCGGATTTTTATGCAATTGTCGGCTTTTACAAAAAAAGACAAGCCCTCATCTGAAGGCTTGTCTTTGCCATGTTTAGCAGGATGAAGGTGTATCAGCCTTTGACACTGCCATCGGTCAACCCACCGATCAGATGACGCTGGAACGCGATATAGAGAACGAGAACCGGTAGGATAAACAGGATACAGGCAGCGGCGGTGACGCCCCAGTCAATTTTGAAACCTGAAACAATTTTGAATGTCAGCATGCCCATCGAAATCGTCTTTTTCTCAGCAGATACGACGAACATGAGTCCCTTCATGTATTCACTCCAATAATCCAGAAAGCAGAAAATGCCGGCTGTAATAAAGGCCGGTTTGACCAGAGGTAGAATAATCCGTCCGAAAATATGCCATAGATTGGCACCGTCAATCGAGGCGGCTTCTTCCAGTTCATTGAGGATGGACCGGAAGAATGCAGTCATCACAAAAACGCAAAATGGAATGGTTGAGGTGCCGTACAGCAGGATTAATATGAACCGCGTATCAAACAATCCGAGAAAGCGGGCCATGATAAACATCGGTGTCAGACCGACCATTGCCGGAATCAACAGGCCAACCAGATAGAGATAGTAAAGCTTTGGTGCAAACCGTAAAGGCCGGCGGGCGATGACATATGAAACCATCGCGCTGAGCGTCAGAGTGATGATCAGGGCGACGGTATCGATGTATACGGTGTTGAGAAAATTGGTGCCGATACTGCCTCGGGCGAACGCTTCACGATAGTTGATGACAAGACTGCCGAACAGATCCTGCGGAAGGGCCCAGACGTTGGCGTAGAATTCAGGATTGGTCTTCAGGGAAGTCAGCAGCAGCATCGCGAAAGGGATCACGACAACGACCGACCAGAACAGCAGGATAAAGCGGATGAATAGTGTCCTGAAGCTGAAAGATTTCACGTGATCACCTCCTCAATACTCATAGATTTCTCGTCTGGTCACACGAAGGATGATGAGCGCCATCACCATCGTGACCACGAGCAGAGCGGTTGCCAATGCGGCGGAATAGCCGTAGTCGAGTCCGTCAGTAATTTTCAGATACATATAAGAAGGCAGAATCTGAGACGCGTTATCAGGGCCGCCGCGTGTTGCGATATAGATGATATTGAATCCGATGCCCGCAGCTGACTGAATATAGAATATCAAAGATGTCCGGATGACCTCCCACATCAGAGGGATGGTGATCGAGAAAACCTGGCGTGTTTCAGATGCGCCGTCTATACGGGCTGATTCGTAAAGCGATTCCGGAATATTGGATATCCCGGCAATAAAATAGACCATATAAAAGCCGAACTGGCGCCAGACCACCATGAAAATAATGGCGGGCATAACTGTTTTACTGCTGCCCAGCCAATTGACCGGATCAACACCAAACAGGCCGAGGAACTGATTCAATACGCCGAAAGATGGATTGTACATGACCATCCACATGATGGCGATGATCAGAAAGGGGACAGTTGACGGGAAAAAAAACAAAATCCGATAGAAATTCTTTTCTTTGATCAGATTTCGGGTCAAGGCGATCGCAGCCAGCATGGCCAGCGGAAAGCAGACGATGATGGTGCCGATATATAGCTGAACATAGTTCACGATGGATTTATAAAAGACCGGGTCCGTGAACATTTTTTGGTACTGATAGAACTTGACCCACTTAAATTCCAGTGAGTAACCACCGAAATTGGTGAAACTGACAACCAGTCCCACAAGACAGGGCAATAAAACGAAGAGTACATATACACCGGTCGGTATCGATGTCATAATGATGTCAAACGAGGTGACCTGTGTCATCTGGTTTTTCTTTTTTCGCATAAGCATCCCTCTTTTGCAGTTTTGATTGACGATGTCAAGGGGGAAGACAATTGTTTCCCCCTTGCATCATCGTTAGCAATTACGTTCTGGCAGAAGGATCAGCCACTGAATGTGTATTTGGTAATTTCCGTGTCATCAGCCAGGCCTTTAAACAAGTCGAAGCCACGCTGCATGAATTCTTCACCCGTCAACGTGCCGCCCATGAGGCCGACGATCATGTTGCCGATTTCCGGATTGATGGTCGGATACCAACGGTTAGCCGGGTTGTTGATACCGGTCATTTTCTCGTTCAGCGCACCGACGATCTTTTTGACAGACGGATCAAGCAGATCGCCGTATTTGTCAGCGAACCCATCAACGGCCATCGCATTGTGATGGACACCGACAGCGCCGCGGATCGATGCTTCATCGGAATAGAAGAGGCGATAGAACTCACCGGCAATGTCATAGTTCTCTGTTGTTTTGCTGATCATCGAAGCAAGACCGATTACCAGCATATACTGATCATCACCAGCGTTTGTTCCGGTCGAATAGGGCAGATAGCCGAGTTCCCAGTCATCTGTCCAGGCGTCGGCCATTTCAGCTTCCAGCCAGGATCCGCAGGGGAGCAGCAGGAAATCGTGCGCGATATGAGACATCTGAGTTTCAGCGTTGCCGAGACCCAGTGTTGCTTCGTTGAAGTAGCCTTTGTCGCGGATTTCGAGCATTTTGTCAACGACCTTCTGCATGCCGTCGCCCTTGAATGCCTCATAGTCCAGGTTCTGCAAAGCTGCGTAGGTTGCATAATCAGTTGTAGCGACCATCGGCCACCACCAGTAGTTGGTCGGATACTCGTGGGACATCATGCCGCAGAAACCAAACAGATCAACACCGAGTGCGTCTGCCTGCTCTCCAAGCTCCATCATGTCTTCCCAGCTTTCCGGCACAGTCAGATTGTTGGTTTTGAAATAATTCTCGTCATACCA
>JAAYBY010000037.1 GCA_012729935.1 Clostridiaceae bacterium
ACGAAAATGATACAAAATAGTGTGACATCAAAATTACCGCTTCAAGGCCCGCGCATTTCTTTAACTGCCGTCGAATCGTCGGATATTCCCTTTTTGCGCGAATTTTTCCAGGACATGTCCTCTCTTCTCTATTATATTCCGACAACTGCCAGACCGCTTAACGAACAGCAGATCGAATCACTGTTAATGGACTGGAATGACGGAAAAGAAAACTTTGTGTTTGCCGTTCGCATCCAAGGCCGTCTGATCGGCCTCGTCAATCTCGACGGACTTGACTGGGTCAACAGTCATGTAGAGGCAGGCATTGCCCTGACAGATCCGGATGTACGCGGACAAGGGCTGGCATCTGAAACGTTATCTCTGCTGATTCAATATTGTTTTGAAGAACTGGGTCTTCATCGAATCTGGGCACGTATTATAGACAGGAACATTCCTTCTATCCGTTTGTTCCAGTCTTTAGGATTCCGGGAGGAAGGCAGGATGAGACAGCATGTCCTGCGAAATGGCGAATATAGAGATATGTTGATCATGGGCCTGCTGAATCAACCTCAAGACGGCTGCTGACAGATATGGGTCACTGCGCGAGCTTTAACAGCATCGTTTGCTTGATCAGACTAACCGTTCATGCTAATATAGGACTGCTATGCAAATCACATTATTGAGCGATAAAGATCAGGAGGATAATCATGAGTAAATTGATTGGTAATGCTGTCTTTGGACAATCAGGCGGTCCCACATCCGTCATTAATGCCAGCGCTGCAGGTGTCTTCACAGAAGCACTGAAACAGACGGGTGTCATCAACAAGGTATATGGCGCCGCACACGGAATCGTTGGTATCCTGAATGAAATTTTTTATGACATGGGTCAGGAAGATCCCGCTGAGCTGGAATTGCTGAAAACAACGCCCTCTTCAGCCCTTGGCTCCTGTCGTTATAAACTGGCGGACCTTGAAGACGATGAGACGGATTACAAGCGACTACTGGACGTTTTCAAGAAATATGATATCCGCTATTTTTTCTACAACGGCGGAAATGATTCAATGGATACCTGCAACAAAATATCCAAGTATCTACAGCAGTCAGGTTACGAATGCCGTGTCATGGGGGTTCCCAAGACAATTGACAATGACCTCTTTGGAACAGATCACTGTCCCGGTTTCGCTTCGGCGGCAAAATACATCGCAACAACGATCATGGAAGTTTATCTGGATGCCCGTGTTTATGACACAGGAATGATCACAGTCATTGAGATCATGGGCAGACATGCCGGCTGGCTTGCTGCCTCTGCTGCTCTTGCCGCTCACAAAGGCTACGGTCCGGATTTGATTTATCTGCCTGAGATCGACTTTGATCTGGAGACGATGCTGACTGATGTCAAGCGAATCTATGAAAAAGAGAAAAAAGTCATTATAGCCGTTTCTGAAGGGGTCCAGACCAAAGATGGAAAATTTATTCCTGAATTGGTTGGTACGGTCGCAACGGACGCGTTCGGTCACAAACAGCTGGGCGGAACGGCTTCAGTACTAGCTGACTACCTCAAAGAAAAAATCGGCTGTAAAGTTCGCGGTATTGAATTGTCACTCATGCAGCGCTGTGCTGCCCATCTAGCCTCACAGACTGATGTTGATGAATCATTCCTTGCCGGCCAGACAGCGGTCCGCTGCGCTGTTGACGGTATGACAGATTTTATGGTGGGCTTTCAGCGCCCTGAGAGTGGACCGTACCAATGCGACATCAAGCTGATCCCGCTGAACGAAGTAGCCAACACAGAAAGCATGGTTCCTCGTGAATGGATCAATGCGGAAGGAAATTTCGTCAATCAGAAATTTATTGAGTATGCACTTCCCCTGATTCAAGGTGAATCAAAAATCGCTATTGAAGATGGTTTGCCTCGATTTGCCCGCCTGAAAAAAGTGCGAGTCAAGTTAGATTAATCACTTCTTTTGGACTGCAGATTCATCTTTTTCATTCGCTGTTTGAAAACAGCAGGTGAAGCAACAGAAAAACCAAAGAATCCTTCTGGATTCCCAAGTGAATAGTACTGTCCATGTTGATAGGCAATCAGGTCGGCTTTTTCAAGGCAAAGCCGGCCTTTTTTGTCGATCAGATTCGGATTCACCTCAACGGTGATGATTTCCGCAATATAACAGACGTGCGAGCCAAGCGTTATACGCTGGCGTACCGTACAACCGAGATGCAGCGGACTTTCAGCAACTGCAGGTGTCCATCGCATTGACTTTAACGCCAACGGTGTCAAGGAACAAGCGGCAAACTTGTCAATGTCACGGCCAGAGCGTACACCGCAGAAATCAGTTGCGTTCAGCAACTGACGATCAACGAGATTGATGACGAATTCCCCTGTTTCTTCAATTAACTGATAGGAATAGCGTTCGGGACGAATTGATACCGATACCATTGGCGGAGAAGAACAAACCATTCCGGCCCAGGCAACCGTTATCAGATTGGGCTGTGCGGCTGACTGATCCGGGTGCCCGCAACAGGAAAGCAGGACTACCGGCAATGGTGCTAATAGCGCTCCAGGTTTTAATTCATGTTTTGCATGCGACTGCCTGTCATTGTTGTCTGACTGCTGCATTCGTTACACTCCCATTATCTCATGAGCCAGTAAATATTCCTTTATGTCGAGACCGCCGCTGAACCCAACCAGTTTACCGTCTTTGCCGATAACACGATGACAGGGAATAAAAACAGGCAACGGATTGGCTGAACAAGCTGCCCCGACTGCACGTGCCTTTTTCTTTGCCTCTGCTTGATCACCTTGGCTGATCGCGGCGGCAACTGCCTCATATGTGAGGGTTGTTCCGTATGGTATGTGCTGTAGTTCTTTCCAGACAGACTGTTGAAAAGCACTGCCCCCATCTATCAGAAGCGGTAAATCAAACGGTTCCCTCTCTCCATTAAAATATGCCTGTGCCTGTGTGGCAGCCTGGTGCAGAACAGATGGTGCACCTTCAATCGTGAAATATCCGGTGTCACCGCTTCTCTGCAACAGTTCCTTACGATCAAGGAGACAGCCGTTCTGATCATTCAAATGCAGCCAGCTCAAAAACTCCTGTATGCGCAGCTGGTCAGCCGGTTCACCGTATCGAATGAAGTCGGCAGACAGGATCACGTCCTTTCGCCCGGTTATCGCAAGAACAGCTGTTGTGAATGGTACCAGTGCAATACAGACCTCTTTTTGTTCCGGCCTGAAAAAAACATAACGGTGTCGATCTTCATATTGGAACAAACGTTCACAGTAATAGGCTGACTGAAGCAGACCTTCATGGCGCCAACCGGCATCACGCAAGAGCTTGTGCATCAGATTATCTCCTGGAGCTACATCTGTTTCCAGTCGGAAAATGTCAAGGTCGTTGACCGCCTTATTGACGATATGATCTAACACCTGTTGATCAAATGCGTCTTGACTTGGAAATAAATGCAGCTGATACCGCCTGCTGCGCGCATCAATCGGTTGAAACGCACAGACAGATGTAACTGTATTCACTTCTTGATCTGACCGTATCGTTACCCAGACTGACCGTTCACATAACAACTGAAGATTTCTGAAGAAAGCCTTGATATCACCATAAAAACTGATCTGAGGAAAACGCAGATCGGATTCACTTATCTGTTTAACATCAGATAAGCGAAGACGGACCATTGAATCATATAGATCCATATCATTCACCTTCTTGCAGTATCTGCCCCGCTCCCGCTTGAATGTTGCGAAACAGCTGATCCAGATCAGCCGATTCATCAGCTGCCAGATATTCAAGCGCATCCTTGCCAAACACGTCTGTCATCATGTTATCCCATTGGGCAACCAATTGTCGACCGCTGACGGCCGCATTTGAAAACCGTTCTCGAAATGTACTGATACCGCTTCCGAATTGCTGTCGATCCACCAGCGCACTCCAGACAACTGGATCATCGACGACAGGGTAAAGGCCCTCATTAATCTGATAACGGCTTTGCATTAATAGCGAATCCGGATCAAGCGCTACAAAAGCAGCAAACCGTGCAGCCCATTCAGGCTCCTGCGACTGCCGGCTGATCACCAGACATCGAACGTCAACCGGCATCCTGATTTCAGCAGTCTTATCAGACGCAGCAGGTGTTTCCTGCAAGTTACCGTGTGGCATCAGACTTTCACCAACAACAATTTCCGATTGCTGATGCCAGTACGCCAAATCAGTTGAATCGATTGTCCAGCTGACAACACGATCTTCAAGCCTTAGTGATCTGGTACTGTTAAATGCAGTTGTACGTTGTGTATCACTCAGGTGTACAGGGCTCAATCCATATCGAACCCGCTCTCGCAGCCAGGATGCAGACAGTTTAAACGTCTGGCTGTCCAGCAAAAACGAGTAACCATTCCACGCAGCCCAACCTGATCCGCCAAGTGAGATCGGAATAAAAGGCAAAATATCTGAAAGATCATCGTGAACAAAGACAGCTCGCTGAAGACGTTCTTTTTGCACATCGCTGTCCTCTTCGATCAGCATCAGATCATCAGGCGTCGCACTCAGTTCTGCGTCAGTCAACGCTCGTTGAACGGATTCCATCCATTGCTGCCATTGAAACCAGGTCGGATCCAGTGGCAAGGAAGCAACGTGCAGTTGTTCAAGCAGGTTTTTGTTGAAGCAGATAAGTGGTATGGACGCAAGATAAGGGATCCCTGACAACTTTTCACCTTGCCTCAGTGTATCAACCGTTGTCGGGAATACCCAGTCAGGCACGATCAGCGGATGGTCATAGAGTAATTCGTCCAATGTCAGAAGATGATCCAGTCCCGGCGTTGCGGCAGCCCTGCTGCAATACATTAAATCAGGCATGTTTCCTGATGCCCGCCAGGAAGCGATCTGATCACCAGAGACACCTTCATCAGCTGATACCGTTTGCACATCAAGATGTAGCGGTGCATCAAAGCGGATCAGGTCATCACGTGACACATTTGAGCCGATGTAATTGCCTGACGAGTCAATCTCCAGCCCGGATTCACGAGCAAGAAAAAGGAGACGCAGCGATTCTGCCGCTTCTTTGCCAAACGGAACGGCGATGCTCAGATAAACCGGGGTAACCCACTCTTCCGGATCAGCAGGGTTCGTAACTGACGTTTCTGTCTGGTCAACAGGATTAGACGGTCTTGTTTCAAGTGTTGGGAATGACGAGTGACGTGGTGCTTGACAGCTGCTCATTACAACCATACTAAACACAACACTGATTATTACGAGGAATCGAATGAATGATTTGGAGACTGTTCTCATCTTAGTCCTCATGCGCCGGTATGTCTTGCCCGAATCGCTTTGATTGAATTTGCTGATAGAGCAGATACTGGAACGGGATGACCGTTTTATTTTCGTCTGATCGTGAGTAATCCGTGAGAACCGGACCTGACGCAATTTTTTTCCAGTTCGGCATGCTGTCAAGATCAGGGAAAAATGCATCTGCATTCATCCGTTGGTAGACACGGGTAACGTATGCCCTGTTGCAAAAAGGAAGCAGCTGCCGATATATGCTTTCGCCCCCGACGACAAAGACTGAGTTGCCCGGATGATGCAAGAGTTCTTTCTTTAATGCCTGGTGATCATGACAGATGATGGCGTCTGAAAGGACACGATTTTTATCACGGGTCAGCACGATATTCACTCGGTTACGCAGTGGTTTTTGTCCTGGAAAGGTATCAAGTGTTTTTCGACCAAGTACAATTATCCGGCCTGTTGTCAACCGTTTAAACTGTCTTAAATCTGCAGGCAAATGAAAGAGAAGATCATTATCTTTGCCGATTCCCCAATCCAGATCTACATTGACTATCAGATTCATTATAAAACGGCCTCCAGGCAACCAGCATTATACGGCGACTGGAATACCCGTAATTTTTTCGCCATGCTGGTAATGCTCCAATGAAAAACTATCAATTGTGAATGCATAAAAATCGTGGATGTCAGGATCAATTTTAAACTTTGGAGCCGGATAGGTTTCTCTCTTGATCAACTCCTGGACAACCGGAACATGTCGATCATAGATATGAGCATCAGCAATGACGTGAACCAGTTCCCCAGCTTCTAGATTACTCACCTGAGCAAACATGTGGAGAAGCACAGCATACTGTGTAACGTTCCAGCCATTGGCAACCAGCATATCTTGTGACCGCTGATTGAGAATGGCATTCAGCCGCTTGCCGGTCACATTAAACGTCAGACTATAAGCGCACGGATACAGTTGCATCTCATGCAGATCTGCATGATTATACAGATTGGTCATGATACGTCGACTGGAGGGATTGTGTTTCAGATCATACAACACCCGATCAACCTGATCAAAACAACCTTCCGGGTACTGGTGCTTAAGGCTCAGCTGATAGCCATATGCCTTGCCGATTGTTCCCTGCTCATCAGCCCAGCTATCCCAGATACGGCTGTTGAGGTCGTCTATCCGGTTTGATTTTTTTTGCCAGATCCAGAGCAGTTCGTCAACAGCAGCGTCAAAATTGATCGCCCGCAGTGTCAGAATCGGAAATTCCCGTGACAAATCGTACCGGTTGACCACACCGAATTTCTTGATGGTATAGGCAGGGGTTCCGTCTTTCCAGCGCGGTCGAACCGTTTCACCTGTCTGATCATATCCGCTCAATAGAATTTCTCGACAGTTTTCTTTGAAAATGTCATCCGCGTGGCTCATGACAGGGTCCTCCCTTTCGTCCGGCAAATCATTAACAGTCATTCTATCCAACAGTATAAATGAAAACGACTGATCGGTCGAGTGCGCTGAATTGAAGGATTCACTGCCCGTTAAAATTCATCTTGCTTTTTAGGGTAAGGGGCCTGGGTCGGCTCCCTGAACCGGTTCACCTTGATAATTCATGATGCCACCTGCATCCAGTATGACATGATAACCTGAGTTCATCAGCGTTCTGGCAGCATTAGCCGATCTGCTGCCACTGCGGCAATATACAATGATGATATCATTTTTATCTTTAACCACACCTTCAATATCAGTTTGAATACGATCAACAGGTATGTTAACCGCACCGCTGACATGCCCTCCCGTATATTCTTCAATCGTGCGAACATCAATTAAAAAAGTGTTGACCGGCAGATGTTTCATTATAGACTCAGCGCTATCAAATGATATGACCGTCGGACCAGCTGACAAACGTAGCTCTTTGGCCCCTTGTACATGACCCTGAAGCGGCCATGATTCTGCGACAGCAGAGTCGATCGTGAAGCGGTAGAGACTGCCTGGCGGCGGTACTGTCAGACCATCAGGGAAAGCAAGCGAAATCAAGGACTGCACCGGTAGCTGGACAGCAGAGGATCGGGTAACCAATACGCTCGTAGTGTTCAGGACAATCCCTTCAAACTCGAATGTGTCGTCGATTTCACTGGATGTCTGCTGCGGTTCGGCTTGGCAGGCAAAAAGCGTCAACCCTATAACGATCACAGCAGCCATCAGAATCAGCAGGCGATTTTTCATGTTTTTCACTCCACTCTTATTAGGCTTCTTTATATTGCTATTTTATCCTTAACACAATCAGCAGACTGTCGCAGATGTTACCTGCCTGAGCGGTATTCAGTGATTTTCTATCAGGAAATGAAAACACGCATCTTTGTTGTCTACAAAAATGCGTGTATACTG
>JAAYBY010000294.1 GCA_012729935.1 Clostridiaceae bacterium
CAGACATTGAAACGGCTTCGTCTCGAAATTCCTTGTCTTTCTTCAGGTTGCTGCCTGAAAGACAGCGACCGTGCTCAAGAGAATCACGATGAAATCGTTGCATACATTCAGCTTGCCAGCAAACTGAAAACACCTTATATCAGAATCCTTGCCGATCGTCAACCACAGTCAGAGGGTCCTGTCGATGATCAGACTGTAATTAAGGCGTTGAAAGCACTGGCACCGATTGCCGAGGCACAGAATATTGTTCTGCTGGTTGAAACAAACGGTGTATATACGAATACCAGGCGATTAGCTGAACTGCTTAATCAGGTAGCCAGTGATGCTGTCGGAGCACTGTGGGATATCCATCATCCATATCGCTTTGCCGGTGAGTCCGCTGAGACAACGGTAAAAAACCTTGGTGCATATATACGCTATGTGCATGTTAAAGACTCAATTGTTTGTGAAGAGACCATTCAATATCGTCTGATGGGAGAGGGAGATCTGCCGTTCAGCAGTATGATGATGGCACTTCGTTCCATCAATTATGACGGCTATATTGCTCTGGAATGGGTTAAACGGTGGGCATACGATCTCGATGACGCTGGCATCGTTTTCCCTCATTTTGCTCATTTCATGGAACCGTATCTGGATAAACAGCCATCAGGCGGGCGCCTGTTTCATAACAGGAGACGGACGGGACAGTATGTCTGGGAAGCAGACAGTCTGATTGATCTGACATTCCCGCAGGTTCTGGATCGAATTGCTGACGAGTTCCCTGATCAGGAGGCCTTCCATTTTACGACACTGGATTATACCCGCACATACAGGGAGTTTAAAGATGATGTTGACACGTTTGCCCGTTCGCTGATTGCACTTGGCGTCAAACAGGGAGATCACGTGGCAATCTGGGCAACCAATGTACCGGAGTGGTTTATTACATTCTGGGCGGCAACGAAAATCGGAGCTGTTCTGGTAACCGTCAATACAGCTTACAAAATATACGAAGCGGAATACCTGCTGCGTCAGTCGGATACGCATACACTGGTTATGATCGACGGCTACAAAGATTCTGATTACGTTGGCATTATCCATGAACTTTGTCCTGAACTGGAGCAGGCTGAACCGGGTAAACCACTGCACATCCGCCGCCTGCCGTTTCTGCGCAATATCGTTACCATCGAATCCAGACAACCGGGCTGCCTGACATGGGATGACGCCCTGCTTTTGTCAGACTGTGTGCCTGTCGAAGAAGTGCAGAGGCGGGCTTTCGCGCTTCATAAGCACGATGTCTGTAATATGCAGTATACATCCGGAACAACCGGCTTCCCCAAAGGTGTTATGCTGACGCATTTTAATGTTGTCAATAATGGAAAAACAATCGGGGATTGTATGGACCTGTCTACTGCAGACCGCATGCTGATTCATGTACCGATGTTTCATTGTTTCGGAATGGTGCTCGCGATGACTGCGGCCATGACGCACGGGACAACTATGTGTCCGATTCCGTCATTCTCGCCGAAACAATCACTGGCTTGCATCAACGAGCAGAAAATCACCTGTTGCCATGGTGTTCCGACGATGTTTATCGCTATGATGGAGCACTCCGATTTCAGTTCGACTGATTTTTCTATGATGAGAACGGGTATTATGGCTGGAAGTCCCTGTCCTGTAAAAGTGATGCAGGATGTTCAGCAAAAGATGAACATGGCGGAAATTACGATTGTTTTCGGGCAGACAGAGGCATCTCCTGGCTGCACGCAAAGCCGGGTCGATGACCCGCTTGATGTGCGGGTCAATACGGTTGGCCGCCCGCTCCCCGGTGTTGAATGCCGTATCGTTGATCCGGTCACCAATGAACTGCTCCCGGACGATGTTGACGGTGAATTTGTTGCTCGCGGCTATAACATCATGAAAGGTTATTATAAAATGCCGGAGGCAACAGCTGCTGCGATAGATGAGGATGGCTGGCTGCACACCGGCGATCTGGCCAGACGGGATGCCCGAGGCAACTTCAGAATAACCGGCCGCATCAAGGATATGATTATTCGCGGTGGCGAAAACATCTATCCGAAGGAAATTGAGGATTTCATTTACACGCATCCGGCCGTGCGGGATGTTCAGGTGATCGGTGTTCCTGACCGCCAGTATGGTGAGGAAATCATGGCCTGTGTCATATTGAAAGAGACTGCGAGCGTGACCGAGGAAGCGCTCAAGGATTTTATCCGGGCTCGCATTGCAAAGCATAAGACACCGCGATATATCGAGTTTGTTGATCAGTTCCCGATGAATGCCGCGGGGAAAATCATGAAATACAAAATGCGTGAAGCCGCGATGGAGAAAATGGGCCTTCAAGATATGTCCAACCGTGAAGCAACATGATGTTAACGCCGTGCGGACTTCCATCAGTAGATGCCACATCATCGAACAGATTCAGAAACACCTGCGAACCCGCTCGCTGGGCAGTGATATAACCCTTAGTTGCAGTTTTGGACTTGCTTCAACAGAGGAGGCAGGATCGTTTGATTTGCTGCTCGAATTGGCTGACAGCCGCATGTATTTGGCTAAGAAAAGAGGTGGCAATCAGGTTGTATATGAGGAGGGTTTGCCGGGTGATTGATCGTATGACAGCTGACCGTTTGTGCTATAATTGAGGAGTGGCAACATGCCGCACAGATTCAACTTTAAGAACGTGTATCGGTATCGATAGATTCGAAGGAGGCTGTTCTATGGGAATAATTAAAGCGATTGCCAGCGCGGTCGGCGGCTCACTGGCTGACCAGTGGCTGGAAGTTCTCGAACCAGATAATATAAGTGATTCGACAGTGTTTACCCGCGGTGTTACAGTCCGCAAGGATGATCGGCGCAACAGCAATGTAAAGGGTACAGCAGACACAGTATCAAACGGCTCGATCATTCACGTCTACCCCAATCAGTTCATGATGCTGGTCGATGGTGGCAAGGTTGTTGATTACACCGCTGAAGAAGGCTATTACAAAGTAGATGATTCATCTCTGCCTTCTTTGTTTTCAGGCGGATTCGGTGATTCGCTGAAAGAAACGTTCAATCGTATTAAGTTCGGCGGTGTCACGCCCACCTCTCAGAAGGTTTTTTATGTCAACCTGCAGGAAATCAAAGGAATCAAATTCGGTACAAAATCAGCACTGAATTACTTTGACGCATTTTATAATTCAGAACTCTTCCTGCGGGCTCACGGAACGTATTCGATTAAGATCACCAACCCGCTTCAATTCTACGCTGAAGCGATTCCCAAAAACCAGGATCGCGTTGAGATTGACGATATCAATGAACAATATTTGTCAGAATTTCTTGAGGCTCTTCAGGCTGTCATGAATCAGATGTCTGTAGACGGTATCCGAATTTCTCACGTGCCGTCACGCAGTCGCGAACTCAGCCAGTATATGTCTCAGGTTCTCGATGAAAGCTGGCGACAGATGCGTGGATTTGAAGTTCAGGCAGTCGGCATTGCCAACATTTCATACGATGAAGAATCCAAAGAACTGATCAACATGCGCAATAAAGGTGCCATGCTGGGAGATCCGTCTGTTCGCGAAGGATATGTCCAAGGTTCGATTGCCCGAGGAATTGAAGCAGCTGGCTCGAATGAAGCAGGTGCCGCTGCAACCTTCATGGGGATGGGAATCGGCATGCAGGCTGGCGGACAATACATGGGGACAGCATCTCAGGCTAATCTGCAGCAGATGCAGCAGCAACAACAGGCACAGCAGCAGCCGGTACAACAACCAGCAGCAAACCCCGTTCAACCGGCTGCGTCAGACAGCTGGACATGCAGCTGCGGTTCAGTCAATCAGGGGAAATTCTGCCCTGAGTGCGGTAATGCCAAACCGCAGGGCCACCAGTGTGCCAGCTGCGGTCATGTTGTAACCGGTAACAAGCCTAAATTCTGTCCGGAATGCGGCAAGGCCTTCTAATCGAACAGACATAAACCAGAAGAGGTATGAACATGGCGACCGGAACGTATCACTGTCCGAATTGCGGTGCTGGGTTAAAATATCAGCCAGACCTTCAAAAAGTGACATGCGATTTTTGTCGAAGCTCTTTTTTACCTGCCGAGATTGAAGCGTTTGAAAATAAGAAACAGACAAAAAAAGCAGCGGATCAGGCCGACGTCGAGCATTTAGTGGCTTACCACTGCGATAATTGTGGTGCGGAAGTGGTGACAGATGATACGACTGCAGCGACGTTCTGCTATTATTGTCACAATCCGGTTTTGATCACAGAACGTCTGAGTGGCGTATTCAGACCGCAGAAAGTGATACCGTTTACCATCGATAAGGACTCCGCGATTAAGCGGTTTCAAGAATATGCGAACAAGTGGAAGTTTATACCACGTGATTTCACGGGTGCATCGCAATTGGAAAAAATGACCGGCCTGTATCTGCCGCACTGGATGGTCGACTATGAAGCCGACATCGATTACAGCGGAAAAGCGACACAGATACGCAGATGGACGACCGGTCAGACAGAGTATACCGAGCACAAGGAGTTTAATGTCAATCGGCAGGGTACAATTGCTGTCAATCATCTGCACGAAGTGGCAATTCGAAAAATCGACAAAGGCTTGATCGATTCGATTACGCCCTATGATGAAACCAAAGCGGTCGATTTTTCTTCTGCTTATCTTGCAGGATTTTTTGCTGAAAAGTATGACATTGAACAGTCCGAAGTCGAAGAACCGGTGGCGGAGCGGGCTCGGCAATATGTTCGGACACTTGTCCAGGATACGATCGGAGCTTACCATGAAATCCAGCTGGAGCGCTCCAGCATCGACTTTCACTCAGTAGACTGGACCTATGCTTTGCTTCCGGCCTGGGTTTTGACCTACCAATATCGGGGGCAGACCTATCTATATGCCGTCAACGGACAAACAGGAAAGGTTTTTGGTTCATTGCCGGTCAATAATCGAAAACTTGGATTGACATCGGGCATTATCGCTGCTGTCCTGCTGGCGGCTGCTGTGCTGGGAGGGTTGTTTTTATGGTAGGAAAGCGCAGCTTGAAAACAACCGTCTGCCTGGTATTCCTTCTGTTACCGTTCATCATCTCAGCAGTTGCTTCAGCAGCACCTGAAAAGGTGGTTGATCAGGCTGGTGTCTGGTCCGACAGCGAGCGGGCAATTTTGTCTTCAGAAGCAGATCGAATGGGACAAACTTATCAGATGGATATTGTTCTCGTGACGACTGATGATGCCGGGGGCAAGACGCCGCGTGACTATGCGGATGACTACTTTGACCAGAACGGCTACGGTGTCGGACCAGATGCCAGCGGGATACTGCTTCTGCTTGATTTTGACAACAGAGAAGTGTATATCAGCACTTCAGGTGAGGCCATCCGATACATGACCGATGCACGCATTGAATCTGTCCTTGACGCTGTTTTTGATGGCGGGATGCTTGAAAGCCGTTATTTTGATGCGGCAGGCTCGTTCCTTCGGGAGACGGAATCATTTCTTCAGGCAGGAATTCCAGAAGACCAGTATACAGAGACCGAGGGACAGCGGATCTTGACCTGGGCAGAGGGGCTGGTGGGTCTTTTGATATCAGGAACAGCCGGAACTGGATTTTTTGTCAGCACGCGTAAACGCTATCAGGCAAAAACGCGACCGGCCGTTTTTGATTTCAGGCAAAACAGCATTGCTCAACTGATCCCTTATGAAGATAATCTCGTCAATACATTTGTGACGACGCGTATCCGGCCACCGGTCAATCCGACTGGAGGCGGTGGTTTGTCGGGATCGGGACGTAGTACAGTTCATCGTTCGGGCAGTGGTCGGATGCATGGCGGCGGAGGCAGACGCTTTTAACGATTGAATCGATCAATTGTTATCAGGTAAGTGATGCAGCAAATTTTCTGCTGCACGCATCAGTGCAGGTTTTTCGTTCGTCAGATGGCCATCGATTACACGGGTCAAGAGTGTGTCGAGCATGGCTCCGATTTCGGGACCTCTGCTCATTCCCAACTCAAGCAGATCCTGACCCCCAACCGCCAGATGACTGATCGTGTAGCATTGTTGATCAGTCAGGACTAGATTTAAAATTTGTTCTATCTGATCAAGGGCGGTTGATTCAGCAAGTGTCCCTCTGACGGATGCTTTTACACGAGCGAAGATCAGGATATCCGAAGCAAGATCAACACCAAGTCGTCGCAGCCAGTGTTTAACCGACGGACCAGTCGGTGCAGGCAAAACAGTTTGGTTTCTGATGATGGATTCAACACGCGTCTGAGTTGCCCGGTCGCAGCGAAGCCTGTCCAGAATCCGTTCAGCTATTCGCGCGTTTCGATCGTTCAGGTTATGACCGGCAGGCTGTCTTTCGGACTCTGTGCTGGATTCGTCGTCAATAACGAGTGAATCCAGCAAGGCCGCCAACCGCAAATTTAAAACGGCAGGACTATTTGATACAAATTGGATCGTGTTCTGGTCCAGTTTCTGCCGGACTGCTGATCGACTTTTTGGTTCGGATTCGGTGGTGCAGAGTTCAGGGATTACGACACATAAAACATCTCCGTATTGCTTGAGAACGTATTCAACGTGTTGACCCGTCAGCAACCGTTTCAGTTCAGAAAAAATACGCTCTGCCGGTAATGTCGATAATTCATCCTTATGGATGTGAACGGCTTCACCGGTTTTTTCCTCAATTGTAAAAGATAGTTCAGATGCAAACCGCAGGCTTCTCAGGACGCGCAGGGCGTCTTCCTGAAATCGAAGATCTGGTTGGCCGACCGACCGGATCAACCGCCGCTCAAGATCCGACCGACCGTTGAAGGGATCCAGAACACCATCGGGAGAGAAATCTGCATATAAATTTTCCGACGGCGGTGTCCAGGCCATTGCGTTGATGGTGAAATCACGCCTGGCAAGATCATCAATAATCCGGTTGGCAAAAATGATTTGGTCCGGTCGTCGTTTATCTGAATAGGTTCCGTCTATGCGATAAGTCGTTATTTCGATGGACTGCTGATCCATAACGACTGTGACGGTACCGTGTTCGACACCAGTCAAGATTACTTTGTATTCCTGGAAGACAGAGCACAACTCATCGGGGTGTGCACTGGTTGCCAAATCGTAATCAGATGGCTGTAGGCCCAGCAGCAAGGCTCGAACGCTGCCACCTACTAAATAGACTTCGAAATGGTTGTTTTTTAACAATATGATTGCTTTTCGAACAGCAGCTGGCAAGTCCCGGTTCATCAAACACGCCTCCATAGATGATTGTAAAAAGTCAAACATGACTACAAAAATAATGATACAGCGTAATATATGAATCAATCAACAGAGCCACTGTCGGGACAGTTAATGTTTTCAGATCAGACTGTCTGGCTCTTTTTATTCAGACGCATCGTCTGGAAAAAGAAGATCCCTGTTGCCACGAAACAGAGAATTGAACAGATGAGAAACGTTTTTGCTGTCCCGATTCGATCGATCAAAATACCACCGACCGTACTGCCGATCACTTTGCTGACCCCCATACCGATGACCGCGTGCAGGGTTTGACCGGAAGCTTTCAGTTCGTCCGGGACCTGTTTATTGATAAAGACCGCCAAAGAAAAAATGAAAACAATATAGTTTACACCGTGCAGAATATTGGTGAGAACCGCATACGTTAAATCGGGAGCGGCAGAGAGCAGCAAGAAACGGATAGCTGTTAACAGAGCTGACAAGGTCAAGGTCAGGCGAATACCCAGACGTTTGACGATTTTGTCGGCAAAGATGAGAAACGGAATTTCAGCAAGCGCGGCTATCAGCATGGCCAATCCGATGACCCGGTTATTGCCGCCCAGCCCCTTGAGGTGCAATGTATAAAAACTGTAGAAACATCCGGCTGTTATCTGTATGGTGAAACTGAAGAAGATCAGTCCCATAACGGTTTTATTTTTCAATAACACCCATGGCATCATTCGACGACCTGATCTCTGATGTCCTTTGATATCCGGAATCAGTTTAGATGTGAATATGGTTGCCACGGCGATCAGACTGCCCAGTACAAAGATCACTTCGATGCGCCATTCAGTCAGATAGCCCGCAAGCAGCGTCATAGCAGCAAAGCCGATACAGCCGGCCATCCGAATCGGTCCGAATTGCCAGCGTTTTCCCTCCAGGTATTCAAGCGCAAGCGTATCACTGATCGGTGCGACCGGTGACAGAAAGAAATAGTATGAAATCATTGCCAGGGCTAAATAATAAAGTTTTGTCGACAGAGGGAAAAGAAGTGTGATAACAGCGATACCACCCAGCATTATTCGGAAAACACGCGTTTTACTGCCGGAACGATCACTGAAATAGCCCCAGATGGGTTGTGACAGGATCGCCAGGATCGGTCCGATCGATAGGAGCATGCCGGTCGTCGTGCTGTCATATCCGATAGATTGCAGATAAACGGGGATGTAGGGCATGAAAACAGCGTTGATCATATAGATCAACGCAAATATCGCGACAAATTGAAAAGGATATCGATCGTTTCTGTCCTGAATCATGTTAAACCTCAATCATTTTGTTATTCACTTGATCTTAAACAATTTCAGATGATTTGTCGACAGTATCTCAGACTTCAGAACACCGTATTGACTGGCACAGACGACAAAAACAGTATCAGGATGTATAATAATGCTGTAGGGTGATATCTGTTTACTTTGTGTTTGCTTCATTTTTGATTCTGATGCGATTATTACTGAAACGATCGTTTCATAATGGGAGCTGATTAATATGTCGGTACAGAAAACCGTTCTTGCAGGCTATATTATGCCGCATCCGCCGATTATCATCCCCGGCGTCAATCCAGATCCGCATCTCGCGATTAAAACGGAACACGCTATGCACGCGCTGGCTGCTGATTTACTGCTTAAAAAACCTGACACCGTTGTACTTCTCTCGCCGCACGCGCCGATTTTTAGTGATTACCTCTATGTGTATGATGATGAGGAGTTATCGGGTGATTTGTCCTCCTTTGGCGCGCCGGAGATTTATCTGTCGTTTCGGCAGGACCAGGCGCTGAGAGATCGCATTGTAGCAGAGTGCCGGAAGATTCCTGTTGAAGCAGGATCGCTCAGCCCGTCTCAGCATTATCGTTTTGGCTTTGATCGTGGGCTTGATCATGGTGCGATTGTTCCGCTGTATTTTCTGTCTCAGGTATCGACTTTTCAATTGGTCGTGCTGGCAAGCTCTGCTCTTCCCATGGCGATTTTGTATAAAGTCGGACAAAAAATACGCGAAGCTGCTGAATTATTAAATCGGAAAATTGTGATTATTGCCAGCGGTGACCAGTCTCATAAAGCAAATGCTGAAAGTCCGTACGGAACGGTTCCGGAGGGCGCACAGTATGATGCGGCATTGGTTAAGGCGCTGGAAATGAGCGATCGATCGGCATTGCTTTCGATTGATCCACATGTCAGACAGAGGGCTGCTGAATGTGGATACCGTTCCATAGTCGCGCTGTGCGGTGCCTACAAGGAACAGGCGATCACCAGTCGTGTTTTGAGTTACGAAGCACCATACGGGATCGGCTATTGTGTTGCCAGCATTGAGCCGGATCATGAAGGACAGATACTGGCCGCAGATCCGATGGATGAACATTTAGAGCCAAAAAATGATGAAGACACCCTAAATCGCAAGAAGGAATCCATACCGGTTCAAATTGCCCGAAAAACACTGGAAAGCCACCTGAATGACCGCAAGACAACTGATCTTCAGGAATACATTTTGGCAATGGAGCAGAATGAGTGGCTGAATAAACAGGCAGGCGTGTTTGTATCTCTCAAAAAAGAGGGATATTTAAGAGGCTGCATTGGAACCATCTATCCAACGACAAGATCAATTATTGAAGAGATCATGCAGAATGCAGTCAGTGCAGCAAAATCTGATCCAAGATTTCCACCTGTTCAGCCGGGTGAACTGACCTTGCTCGATATAAGTGTGGATATTCTGGAAACACCTGAACGTATTTATGATCAATCTGAGTTGGATCCTGATGAATATGGTGTCATCGTCAGGCAGGGAGATCGAACTGGGTTGCTCTTGCCGCGGCTTGATGGCATTTCAACCATTGATGAACAACTGTCGATTGCTTGTCAGAAAGGTTCGATTCACACAGATAAACCCTATTCGATCGAACGTTTTCGAGTGATTCGCTATGTCTAAACTCCTTGATGGCCACTGCAAACAGAAACCGGATTCTGATGAAAAGGAAGCTAGACACTGGACGAAAAACGGAAATGACCGGATTCAGTGCCATCTATGTCCGCATAACTGCATGATCCTGGAAGGGCAATCGGGGGTATGTCGTGTCCGCACAAATCACGGACAGCGGTTGATTGCGACATCGTATGGCAAAATAACGTCTCTGGCATTGGATCCGATCGAAAAGAAACCGCTGGCCGGATTTAAACCGGGCAGCCATATTTTGTCTATTGGTTCGTACGGGTGCAACTTTCGGTGTGCTTTCTGCCAGAACTGGATTCTGTCTCAGCAAGACCCGCCCTGGCAGATGATATACCCGCCTGAAATGATCCAAAAAGCCAAAGATGCGATCCCCTTCGGCAACATTGGCCTGGCCTACACGTATAATGAGCCGCTGATTCACTTCGAGTATGTGTATGATTGTGCCAGACTTGCGCACGCTTCAAACCTGTACAACGTGATCGTCACCAATGGATCGATTAATATAGACCCGCTTGAGGAACTGCTGCCATGGGTTGATGCGATGAACATTGACTTAAAAAGCTGGCGGCCGGTTTTTTATAAGACTGTTTGCGGTGGACAGATTGAGCCGGTTAAGACAACGATTAAAAGAGCAGCACAAAGCTGCCATGTTGAATTGACAACACTACTGATTCCCGGACTCAATGATAGCGAAGAAGATATGGATGAAATGGCTGCCTGGATTGCCGGGATTGATCCTGACATTATTTTGCATCTGACACGACATCACCCGGAGTATCTGATGCAGGAACCTAAACCAATTTCGATTGACCGGATCAGGAAACTGGCAGACATCGCCCGGTGTCATCTGAGTACCGTTATGATTGGAAATGTCTTCTAAATGCTTGACCATCGGATAATCATTCGCGACAATAAATGAACAACAGAAAGTAAGGATTACGACGAGCATGCAAATATATGCGATTCAAACTCAAGACGAAGCAGATATGATCGCCCGACTGGCGCAGGAAATATGGCATGAACACTACAGGCCAATTATTGGTGAACAGCAGGTCGCGTACATGTTGGAGAAATTTCAGTCAGCCGATCAGATCTGGACAGACATCAAGCAGAACGGCTATGTTTACAATTACATAATCATAGGAAGCCAGGCTGCGGCGTATATGGCTTATCGGGAAGAGGACATCAGCTGCTTCCTCAGTAAGCTGTATGTCAAAAAGCAATTCAGAGGGCAGAAACTGGCGCGCTTGCTGATTGATCATCTCGTCAGCTGTTGCCAGGATAATGAACGAAAAGAAATTTACCTGACCGTCAATAAAAACAATGACCGATCGATCGCGGCATATAAAAAAATGATGTTTAAAATTGAGCGATCTGTTATTACGGACATCGGCAATGGATTTGTAATGGATGACTACATCATGAGACGATCAATATAATATTAAGAAGAATAATAAATTACGGATAGATCAGTTAACAGTGGGATATGTATCTTCATATAAATAAATAAACACCAAAAGTCATATTAATTAACATTTTATTTACAGTCAGTTCAAATAAGTTCATTGACTGGATGGTGACAGCGGATATAATAATAATTGTAAAAGTCAACTATAGTCAAAGTCAGGAGGTGTGAATGATGTTTGGACTTGTACCATTTGACAGAAGAAATCAGATGCTGTCAGCAGATCGCAATCAGGAGTGGAATATTGATAAGTTGTTTGAAAATTTTTTCAACGACACAATTTTTCCGACGTACTACACGAGAAGTGGTTTCATGAAGGTTGATATCGGTGAGACGGATCAGGCATACTGGCTTGAAGCTGAATTGCCCGGAGTTGATAAAGATCAGGTTCAAATCGATCTCAATGATGGGCAGCTGACTATTTCAGTTGAACAAAATGAGGAGTCAGAAGTCAAAGATGAGAAGTATTTGCGGAAGGAAAGGCATTGTTGTTCAATGAAACGCAGCTTTGTTCTGGACAACATAGACGAGGAAAAGATTGCCGCGAAATTAGAGAATGGTGTTCTGCGCCTTGATTTGCCTAAAAAAGAACAGCAGAAAACAGTCACCAGGAAAATTGATATTAAGTGATTTGCAGTGTGACCCGTCACACAGCAGTGAGGCAGGAAATGACCGTATTTCCTGCCTTTTATTCATAGATCATCAGGGGTTTGTTAACAGGCGCTTTTTATGTATAATAAGGTTATTAAATCGAGCAACGTGTATTGAGGATTGTGTGTACGATTGATCCGATAGAGAGCGTTTCGATGAGGTAGTGAATGAAGAGCGTTCAAAAGAATAATCGCCGAGTTAACAGAGCGGAAAACCGGACTGAATGTTTCGTTCGGGCATTTTCTTCTTTTCTTGCGCGCACGCAATCATCAAATTGTCCAGCACGTTTACATGCTGCCAGAGATAAAAAGACGGTTGATCGGCTTTTTGCCCTTTTCCCGGGAATCATTCGATTGCTTCCTTCATTGACAGTTGTTCTGATCATGACCACCCTGCTGATCTATCTGACTGTCGGACCCGGTGCTGAAACATCAATGATCAAACCGTTGACCCAGGCGTCTGAGCCCCCGGAGGCTCAGCAGGTTTTGTCTGACCCATTTGAGTGGGAAGCAGATGCTTATTTGCAGATGAACCGTGGAAACTACTGGGATTCATGGTATCTCGTAAAACCGACTGAAACCACTCAGCAGACAGAAGCAGTAACGATTGTGGAAACGACAGATCCGACAGAACCGACTGTTGAGATAACAATGACAGAGTCGCAGGTGACCGGTCAGACAACTGAGCCGTCGATTGCAGAGAAAACTGAGACCACCATAGAAGAGACAACGGTTTTTGTTCAGCCAACTGCTGCTCCCGAACCAACACGCCCGCCTGAGCCTACCACCAATCCGCTCGAGCGGGATGCCAACGGCGTGGTGCAGGAACCACTTTCTCCTGAAGCATTTGAACAGACTGATGAAACCGTTTACGTGCTGGCTTATCATGCCAATATCCGATCAGCACCGAGAACGGATGCTGCGTTGGTTGCAGCTGTTTCAATGGGAGATCAGCTGACACGAACGGGTCTTGGTTCATACTGGTCATATATCAGTTTGACAGACGGTCAAACGGGTTATATTTACAACGATTTGATCTCTGCATCATTCATTGCAAAACCTGAGCCAACCCCTCAGCCAGAACCAACTGAACCCGCTCAACCGACGCCGGTACCAGAGGCAATACCGCCAGTTGATAGCAGCGGCTTGACTGATAGTCAGAAACAGGAAATGGTAGCCCTGGCCAAATCGATGCTGGGCGTACCCTATGTTTTTGCCGGTTCTTCTCCAAGCGGTGTTGATTGTTCGGGGTTCACGTTATATATCTATAAAACGCTGCATGGCATTGTACTGCCGCACAAAGCCGCTGTGCAGGCGACACTTGGTACCAGCATTTCAAGCAGCAACATTACAATCGGTGATATTCTCTGCTTTGACTGGGATCGGAATGGTTCGTGCGATCATGTTGGCCTTTATATCGGAAACGGCCAATATATTCATGCATCTTCTTCAAAAGGCAAAGTAGTGGAATCCACCGTTAACTTCAGTCGCAATCCTATTCTGACCATTCGACGCATTATTCCCTGAACCCATGACTTTATTTTCGAAAGGTAAAATGACGATGAATAAACCCCGAAAGTCCCAAAGCGGGAAAAAGCAACTTTGGCTGATACCCGTTGTCCTGCTTGTTATCCTGAGTTTAAGTGTCGGCGGTTATTACGCATGGGACCGGTTTGATCTTGGCAGAAGATCGAATCCCGGAGAATCAATTAACACGGATGGAACGACGAGCGAACAGGATACGACGTCTGAAAATTCAGAATTAGCCCTGATGCGCACCTTCTTAAGTCAGGACACTTTCTTCGAAGGTATATGGGTTGATGATGTTGATTTGTCAGGGAAAACGTATCTTGAAGCTGTCGATATCTTTCGCAGCCGGGAGATGGAAGAAGGACGTAAAACGGTCGCTGTCCTGACACGACAGGATGAAGAATGGTCCTTTTCGGGCAGAGACTGTGGCCTGATGACCGACTGGCAGATAATTCTTGACCAAGCCTGGCAGGTTGGACGGCTTGAAGCTGACAAGGCAGACGAAGATGTTATTCGCAAAACCTACCAAACGGTTCAGGAACTGAAAGAAGAACCGGCACAATTTGAGACAACACAAAGCTGGGATTCCTTCCTGATCAGTAAAAAACTGAAATCAATAGCGCTTGACGTGGATCAGGCCCCCGTCGCAGCGTCCGCCAGCGGATTTGATACGCGGAATCGAACATTTGTCATTGAAGAAGGTATTCCGGGATTTTCCATGAACATAGACACCTGCTTCAGTCGAATTGTTGAACAGCTTCAGTCAGGTAATGAAGCAGCTTCGTTCCCTGTTGATGGCTCTGTTACGACGATCGGTAAAACAGCAGCTCAACTGAAATCTTCACTCACCCGGGTATCGGAGGCAAGAACGTATGCGAACGCTCCCAACCCGCCGAGAGACGAAAACATCCGACTGATATGCGAAAAAATCAATGGGATGGTTTTGCAGCCAGGTGAGGTTTTCTCCTTTAATCGCTACATCGGTGAAAGAACAGCCGCACGCGGATTTAAGCCTGCCGGAGGCATTGTCAACGGCGTGCTTGAATCGGATATTTATGGCGGTGGTATCTGCCAGCCGAATACAACGCTTTATCTGGCGGTAGCCCAGGCAGATCTGGAAATCGTTGAACGGTATCCTCATTCCTGGCCAAGCACCTATGTTCCAATCGGTCTGGATGCGACTGTCAACTGGGGTGGTGCTGATTTTAAGTTCCGAAACAA
>JAAYBY010000295.1 GCA_012729935.1 Clostridiaceae bacterium
GACTATCTGGATCATGATGGTCGACCGGACTACCTGCATCGCGGTCTTGGCTTCCATGCATCCCGTACATCAAATGTGTTCACACTTCATTTTCACAATGTCGACATCGAAGACCACTGGGACGGTGATCGCTATTCGGTTACTTATCGAACGCCTTATGGTGATCTGACCACCATCACACGTTTGGACGAGCAGATGAAAGCACAGGGTTCAACGATCGCGGTGATTTTGAAAAAAGCAGTCGAATCTGTTCAAGACTTCAAGGCTGCCAGATATCTATTTGACAACGTTGAAATTCGACCGGATTACGAACGATATAACAGCTTCCTCGAACGCGTCGGGCACCGCGGACTGGCAACTTGTTTCGTCCTGCAGCGCGAATCGGGTTTTCGCATGCTCAATATGGATCTGATGACCTATGATAAAGCTTTATATGAACAGCTTGACTATCCCGATGAGTTTACCGACCTGTGTCTGGTACTGGATCGCTTTCTTGAACGCTGCGTCGCCGTCGCCTGTGCCTCGCCAGCCCATCTGCTGACCGTTGGTGCACATTACGATACCGGCCTGACGCCGCCTTCGCTTTTCGAACAATACACCCTGCCCTGCCTGCAGCGATACAGCCAGATGATTCACGCCAGCGGGAAAAAGATGGCATTGCACACCGACAGTGAAAATCAGTTTTTACTGTCCTTATACATCGCATCCGGCATGGACGTTGCAGATTCGATCTGTCAGAAACCCTTGACCCGACTGTCGTACCGGGACATCCGGGACGTAACAACAGACAAAATAACGCTGTATGGTTTGATTCCGTCGATAACACTTCTCGAAAGCTCGTTTTCAGATGATGACTTTCAACGTTTTCTCGACCGGTTATTTTCTGATATGCAAGCAGATGGCGCGCGCCGTATCATTCTGGCAATTGCCGATACAACACCGCCCGGTGCTCCGCTGGAACGTATTGCACAAATTGCCAAATGGTCCCGTCAAATCAAACCAATATGAACTTATCAAGATTTGAAGCGCTTAACAATACCTGGACGGATTTTAATTCCCGGCAGCAGCAGTTTGGTGCTTAATACCAGAATACCACCGCTGATCCAGAAGACCGGTGCCAACCCCAGCAGTGTTCCTAATAAACCAAAAATCAGCGGGCTGACGCTCTGTCCCAAATAATTACCCATGACACGCAGCGCCAGAACCTGGCTGCTCTGATCTCGCGGAGCCACATCTGAGACAGCCAGCAGCGTCAGCGGCATCGCGAGTCCCAGTGTAATGCCGGAAAATCCAGCAGCCAGAATTAAAGCCCAATAAGTGTTAAGCAGTCCGTACATCACGATGCTAAGACCACCGAAAACCAAACTAAAGATCATGATGCGGTCGCGTCTGAACCAGGCAATCAAATTTTTCAGAAAAGGCCTGATGATCATTTGTGCCATACCGCGAACGCTGAGAATCGTACCGATTGCCACTGTCGATAATCCAATTTCTGAACCGTACATCGGAAAATAGCTGAGCGTAACTTCGATTGAGAATAAAACGATACCACTAACAACTATAATTCGAATGATTTGACGGTTTTTCAGCACTGAGCGAATTCCCTTGTCGTCAGAACGATCCAGTTTATTCCTGTTTTGCGGTGAAGCGATGGCAACGAAGGTACATAAGACACCGATGATAACCGCACCGAAATAACCAAAATTCGTTCCCCACCGATCTTGTAAATATCCACCAATAATCGGCCCGACGAAAGAACCAGCGGAATTGGCAAATGTATGCAGACCAACAAAGCGGTTACGGGATTCTCCGGCTGGTACAGCGGTCATCACACTTTGTCCGCCCAGAAGAATCACAACATGTGACAGTCCAACCATCATAATAAAGAATGTTATAAGAAGTAAATGTCTGGAAAAAGCCAAGCCTGACACCCCGACAATAAACATGACTGTACCCCAGATAACAGGCGCTTTCGAACCAATGCGGTCGATCAGGCGGCCGATCGGCATTGCCAGAAGAACCTGCCCGATGCTGTACAGGGATGTTATGATACCAACGCCGATGATTCCGGCATTGTTTTCTGAAGCCAGCAGTGAAAAATACGGGCGCGAGGCATTTAATGCGGTAAAGTGCAGAAAGTTCAGAATAAGATAAAGATACGCTCCGCTGTGCAGCAGATCCGTCTGATTGGATTTTGTTGTCGTTTGGTCATTCTCTGCAGTGTCACTCATTCTGTAAACAAACCCTCTTCTGAAAGATCGGATCCTATTCTAACATACCTGATTTGTTATTCAAACAAACCGATGTCTACGAGAATGACAAAACACTCAGTGATGGTGTGTTAAACTTAGAAAAACAGCGAGCGCGATTCCCGCGAAAAAAGCAACATATGTATGTTTTCTTCCGCTTTCTCTCGCCTCCGGCAACAGATGGGATGCAGAGACATAAATCAGGACACCGACCACAAAGCCGAGTGCCAGCCCAAGCAGATCATCATTTAGCCGATGGATGAGCGGGTATGCAACAAAAGCGCCGATCGGCGTTGTCAACGACGCAACTAAAAAAGCATAAAAGGCTGCTTTTTTCCTATTCATTCCGCCTCGGGACAGAAATGAATACGTTATGATGCCCTCGGACAGCTCGTGAGCAACAAGTCCGACGCCGGCGATGATACCTGAAAGCGTACTGACACTGAATGTTACCGTATAGATAATTCCGTCGATAAACGAGTGGATTCCGATCCCCTGGATCGCCGTGATCCCAAATGCTAGTTCCGGCTGTTTTGTCCGGTGCTGGATGTACTTGTTGCTGAAGAACATATAGATAAATCCGACAAGCGCGGCCAGGCCTGCAGAATGATTTTTTTCGATGGCTTCAGGAAAGGCAATCAATAACGGTGTAGCGATCAGGATACCAGCGGCAAAACACATAAAGTAGTTTTTATATCGTTCTGCCACCGCTTGATTCCGATAAACCAGCCAGATGCCAAGACTATTGACCAGCATTGCACTCAAGGCAAAAATTGTGATCCAATGGATGGGCTGTAACTGCATGATTCTATTACCTTTCCAATTCTGACCCGCTGACTGTGTAGTCTTACATGGGATCATTAAACGCTAAAAAGAGTGTATCACATTATTCGGGATAGCTGTCAATAAGTTTCATATGATCATTACACCAGACTTGAGGCTTTCATTTCATTTTCATAGTAAGGATCCTACACGACTGTTGCTCATAAGATAGGGCAGCAATTCGAGTGACTATTTGCTGGGAATAATCTATTTATTGATTGAATATTTGATAAAATAAGATTATGTAAAAAGTTTATTCGAAAATCCGTCTTTAATAACCTTAAACGAAGCAGCGTGACGTTTACCGTTCAGTTTGGAAGGTACCTATCTTGATGTTAACAAATAATATTCACGATGTTGCTTTGATTTTTGAAGGAGGTGGCATGCGAGCCAGCTATACAGCTGGTATTGTTAAAACGCTTCTGGAGAATGAACTCTACTTTGATTATGTCGCCGGGATTTCTGCCGGAGCCAGTCACTGCGTCAATTACTTATCGCGTGACAAAGAGCGTGTGGAGCGTTCTTTTGTTGATTTTGTTCTTGATCCTAACTTCGGCGGCTGGAAATCTTTACTCAAAGGAGACGGGTATTTTCACGCCCAGTATATTTATGAGGAAACACCTCTGCCTGATTCGGTTCTGCCGTTTGACTTTCAAACATTTATGGATAATCCGGCACAGATGCGTATCGGTGTTTTCGATCTCGAGCGGGCCCAGACGGTCTACTATTCAAAAAAAGATATTCATGTTCTAAAAGATCTGATGAAAATTGTTCGATCTTCTTCTTCGCTACCCATCATGATGCCCCCAACACAGTACAACAACCATCTCTATATTGATGGTGGTGTCGCCTGCGGCATTCCGCTTGAAGTTGCTAAAAAAGATGGTTTCAAAAAGTTTTTTGTCGTCTTGACTCGTGAACGTGGTTTTCGACGCAAACCACTTAAATTTAAGACCGCCATCAAAGCTTTCTATCAGAAATTTCCGGAAACGGTTGAAGCACTTGCCAACCGCCACCTTCTTTACAACCAGACACTGGATGAACTAGAGGATCTGGCTGCTGCAGGTTACGCCTGCATCATCTACCCCGATGTCATGCCGGTAACGGCTTATGAGACTGATTACGAACAACTCAAAAAAAGCTACGCACTCGGTTATATGCAAGGTCAGCGTGACTGTGAAGTCTGGAAATATTTTTTGTCAAAATATTACTGATCGCTGTTCGTTATGTTTTTTGATAGTGGATGGCGTCCTTGGGGCACACCGCCTGACAATTGGTACATTGATGACACAATGCCGATGTAATAACAGCTTTCCGATTGTCCTTACTTACCTGTATAGCTGTGGACGGACAGACTTTCTCGCAAAGTTTGCAGCCTATGCAGGCATCAGGATTCACTTTTTTTGAGAACAGTGCCCATTTTCCAAACCATTTCTGAAGCGGTCCAAATGGACAAACCAGATTGTGAAAAACACTTGGCTGATAACGCAGTGTTACCAGAACAGATACAACCAGCCAGATCGGCAAAACCGGTATATTGATCTGCAAAACCCTTTTTGCCAGCAACATTGAAACGAGGCTGAAAATCAAAGCAATCCAGGCGATCGGTTTATTCTGTAACCAGGCAGGTATTCGATTTGTCTGTATTTTCATTTTCTTACCGAGCCAATCAGACGGTATCATTAATGTATTCATCGGGCAGGCATAACCGCAATAAACCCGTCCCAGAAAAACGGCCGCGATAAGACTTAATGCAAAGAGTCCGAGCCACAAAATAACTTTACCTTTGATCATCAATAATAAAAATACCGTCAGAAAAACCAATCGAATAACCGTTGTAAACCATTTCATTTGATGCACTCCCCGTTAGCTATATTTAATCTGCAGCTCTTTGAGCGACAGCATGCTCCTGAACAATTCTTGCTAGATGCGCCTTAACGGAAAGCCCACATATCTTTAGGGTGTCACGAAAAGCGCTTTGCACAATGACCACTATAACGGTAAAATTGATTTTCAGGAGTTACCAATGTCACACATGCAGGAGAATAAACATGAATGATCTTGTTACGTCGCTCAAAAAATCCATATTGCTAAAAGCGCTGCCTGAAGAAACAATCGAAACCTGTCTGGCAACAGGCACATTTAGTGTCAAGCGATATGAGAGTAATCATATTATTCATTTTGTTGGCGATTTGTGCA
>JAAYBY010000296.1 GCA_012729935.1 Clostridiaceae bacterium
AGCCCAACTCCTCCCGCATATACTGCCGCTGCGGGCAGGCAAAAGAAAACAGGACTGGTGGTTGCGCTGGCAGCCGGCGGCGTCCTGCTTCTCGCCCTGATCATTTTTCTGGCTGTTCGATTTCTCGGTGGTGACAAACCCGGTAAAGAATCGACCGCGACCACAGAAAGAACGGAAACGACAACCGACTCAACTAACAAAAAGACGTTGGGACTGGGTGAAGCCGGAGTGTTTGACGGCTTGGCGATTATCGTTGATCAGGTCACAAGGCCAAATGCTGAATTTCTGTTCAGCCAGCCGGCGGACGGCCACGAACATGTTCTGATCTGGTATACATTTGAAAATCGTTCCAAAAAGAATGTAAAGACGCCGAAGAAAACAAGCCTGTATATTGTTTCGGGCGAGGATAAGGATTCAGACAGCGGGTACGATATGACATCCTATGATGCTGAATCGATTTATACAAGCAATGAAGGTGAATACCAGTCTGGTACCGAACTGGCACCCGGTGAAAAAACCAGTGGCTGGCTGCTTTACCAGAAGCCGATTCAAAACCCGAATATAACGATTCATTATTATTCGGAATTCGTCAATAGGGCACCGGATCTTGTCTATCAGTTACCGGTCAAGTTGGATCCGATCGCGGAGCCGACAGAAACAAGTGAATCGACAACAACAGAACAGACGACGACCGCGACAACAGCACCTCCTGTCCTATATGATTTGAATGAACTTCTGCCCGGACAGTGGGCGACTCTGCCTGATTCTGAGCATAACGCCATCGTTTACTCGTTTGCGAGCGATGGACTGTCAGCAGTCGCCATCGCCTATTCGGATTCTGAAACAACTCTGGACAACTGGATGACTGAGGGGGTCTGGACGATTGGCGACTATTACTGGGAAGGGTGGCGTATTGAAGGAGATACGATCCTTTTTACAGATTTCTATGGGGATTTGAGTTTTTCGGTTACTGTAGAAAATGAAAACAGTATTGTTTTACATTCATCGGACACATCGGATTCGACCATCTTTTATCGCATGGGTGAAGAGCCTGGTTTGACCGATTATCTGTTAGGAACCTGGATTCCGGATGTTCCGGATGAGGAGGGTGTTTACGCAGCATTAACGTTTATGCCAGATGGATCAGCTGTCCTGACCGGTGCTTTGAAAAAAGACGAAACGGCAATGCCAAGCGAGTGGGGTGACGAGACATACTGGGAGATTCTCGGGACCCGGGACGGCAGCTGGCGGATTGACGGAGAATCTGTCACGATTAATATCGGCGGTACAGATGACGTTTACACAATCAGCATCGATGGTCCTTACCATTGTGTCATCTATTACGGAGAATCATGGCAAACACCTTATACACGAGTAGTATATCCATATTAAAGAACAATGAATGGCAAACATCTTTGAGGATAATTCCTTGATTAAATCACGACAGCTTCAAGCGGGCGAAATTGAACATTACGCGGTTGATAAACGATATATTAAACCGGATGGTTCAATTGTCTGGGTTCATATGGTTGTCGCGCCACTCAATTCTGAATCAGCGATCGCCTTGCTGGACAGGCAATTCTGACCTTACTTTGATCGGATACTGAGATACAAACTGAAAACCTGCCATATCTCTTATTAATAAAAATGGGGCGGAAAAGACAAAACAGCAAAAAGCGGTTTTGCCCAACAAACGGGCAAGACCGCCTTTTGCTGCCAATGAAAGGAATCGCTAACCTTTTACGGCTCCGGCTGCAATACCGGCGATAAAGGCTTTTTGTAAAAGGAAAAAAGCAATGATGATCGGCAGACTGATCAGAAGTACACCGCCGAAAACGAAATCCCAGGAGTTGATGCGGGTCGACAAAAACGTACTCAGTCTGTAAATAACGGTCTTTTTAACCGGATCGGTTATGGTGATCATGTTGATCAGCAAGTCATTCCAGACCGGTGTGCCGCGAATGATCAGGACGGTACCGGTGATCACTTTAAGAAGCGGCATGTGAATCCGAAGATACATCTGGTAGATCCCACAACCGTCAACGACAGCAGCCTCGGCCAGTTCTCTCGGCAGTGATTTCATCGCACCGGCGTAGAGAAAAACAACGATCGGCATAGCCGTTGCAGCGAAAAGAGCTGATGTCCAGAAATACGAATTCAACATCGTCAACCTGTTCATCAGGACAACGATCGGTATCATGATCGCCTGGAACGGTATGGTGATGACCATAATGATAATTTTATAAGAAATGTTGAGAAAACGTGAATGAACGATATTGACGGCAAATCCCATCAATGATCCGGCAAAAACCATGATGGCCAGACTGATGAGGAGAAAGATGATATTGGCGACAAACCCTTCATCGAGATGCATGGTGGTCCAGGCGTTGACGAAGTTGTTAAAAGACCATTTCGCAGGATTGATCTCCAGCGGCTTGAAAACAATGTCGTCATATGTCTTGAACGAATTAACAAAGATATAGAGGAGCGGGACGGCTGTAATTGCGGCGTAGATACCCAGTATCCCTGTGATCCAGACCGGGTGCTTTTTTCGGTTCAGGACGTGGTTATGTTTCTTTGCCATTTACAGTTCCTCCTCTCTCGCTGTCAGCACCTTTAACTCAATCAAGGCAACGACCATTGCCACGACCATCAGCAGGACAGACAAGGCGATTGATTGACCAAACTGATAGTCAGTGAAGTAAAGCCGATAAATCCATAACGGAATCGTTGTGCCAAAGCGGCCGGGACCGCCGCCTGAAGTCAAGGTGTAGGGCAGATCAAATGAACCGATGATGGCCATAGTGGTCAGGATCACGTTGATGGTGATTGATGGTGCCAGCAGTGGAAAAGTGATGAAACGAAAATCCTGCCAGCGATTAGAGCCCTCAACAGAGGATGCCTCGTAGAGTTCAGTCGGAATAGCCATCAGTCCGGCATAGTAAATAACAATATAATAACCCAGCGCATACCAGATGATAGCAATAGCAGTCGATGGCATGATCATCTTGATATCACCAAGCCACTGAGGCACTTTTTCAAAACCGATCGCGCCGAGAAACATGTTGATCAGGCCGTTCTTGTAGCTGTACATGATTTTCCACATATAGCCGACAACGGCCATGGCGATCAGGCAGGGAAAGTACAGGATAGACTTGATAAAAGCTCCGTATTTTTGACTGGTCTGCATGATCAGGACAGAGAAAACAACAGCCATCGTATTGAGGATGACAACGTAAAGAATCGTTAGGTAAAGCGTATTGTTAACGACCAGCATAAAATCCTTGTCCGCAAAAAGTCGTAGAAAATTCTCAAAACCGATAAACTTGAGATCCTGACGGACCGTAGAGGAATAGTTGGTCATGGAGTAGCCGATGTTCATAAAAAGCGGTGTGTATATAAATACAATAACGAGAGCAAGCGCCGGTACGGCCATCAAAGCGCCATGAAGTCCCCATTTGTGGGATATCATATCGCTGCCGTAGGCTTTCAGCTTGTTCCTTTTCTTCAATGCAATACCCCCATTCGGTTTATACCGGAATTAATCCTTCCAGTGTAAACTGAGTTTGAAACAGAGCCGGATTTAAAAGGGGGAGGCGCGGATAGATCCGCACCTCCACGCATCCGTTGTCTGAGATATAGATCAAAAAGGTTAATCCTTGAAGGCCGCGTGTTGGAGTTCATTCAGGATCTCAACCGCTTCTTCAGGCGTTGTGACACCGAGCATGACTTCCTGGGTCAGCACAGTGGCTCTTTGATAAACGTCGTTCAGCATAACGGTGAACATCAGAGGAGACTGGGCATCTTTGCTTGCGATATCACTGGAACATGAAGCGGATTGTTCAGGCAGATCGATCTCGCCAACGATGTCTTCAGCCGCAAAGGGTGGAACAACACCGGTCAGTCTCTGACGATCAGCGAACTTGGTATAGGAGAACCAGTTGAAAATATGCAGGGCCAGTTCTTTATCGACGTTGGCGGTACCGCCGATGGCAAAGGTTGTCTCTGAGCAGGTTGTGCCGTACATCGGATCACCTTTGGCATTATAAGGCGGGATAAAAGTGCCAACCTCAAAGCCGAACTCCTCTTCTTTAAGGTAGTTTGCAACAGACCAGGAACCTTCGATGGCCATGGCTGCGTCACCGGCGGCAAAATCACGGATAGCACCGTCATAGTCGGTCGACTGGTAACCATCGGTCAAATAGCCGGAATCAGCCAGATCCCCGGCGCGTTTGAATACGTTGAGCCACATTTCCTGATTGAAATCGTAGTCATTAAACATCAGGGTGTCGGCTGTTGGAATGGTGGCATCCAGTGCGGTTACGCAACCGGCGACAGCGCCGGAAAAAATATTGTGACCGACATTGTTAGCTGATGCACCTGCCAATGTCATTGGGGTATAGCCTTTGTCCTGTAGTTTTTTACAGGCATCCATCCAGTCTTCCCAGCTTTCCGGAACAGCGGTAATACCCGCATCAGCGAACTGAGCTTTGTTGTAGTAGCAATACATGTAGGCAACACCGTACGGAACACCGAATTTCACACCTTTAGGAGACGTCAAGGAGATCTGAAGTCCGGGCAGCAGTTTCTCCCAGGCTTCTGTTGAACTGACATCCCCTAAATAGCCGTTATCCGCAGCATCATAATACCAGGATCCGACACCGGCTGATGTCAGTTCAGGCATCGTCTGCGAAGCAATTCTGACTTCAAGGTTTGACTCAAC
>JAAYBY010000297.1 GCA_012729935.1 Clostridiaceae bacterium
AGATCATAAGGTATTGAAGAACCATTTTTAAAGCGAATGCAGCTTTTTCCCATATCAAGCTTAGTTGGGACACGTTTTGCATACTCATTAATAAACCACACTTTTACCTCCGCATTGCTATACATTCCCATATGATACAGAGAAATATAATTTTTTTGAGAAGCAAGTGCGAGAAAGGGCAGCGGTTCACCTCTTTTTGCGTGATATCCTCTGGGATACTTCGAAATGGGCACAACATAGCTGATCATACCGTAGGATATTTGTTCAAAAAAGCCCTCGGGCAAGTTCGATAAGATAATATTTCGTAATTGCTTTATGCTATTTCTTCTGTTCTCCGGTAAAGCCTTGATATATTCTTCAACACTGTCAGCATCGTAATTCATCTGCCACCTCCATTGTGTCATTGTCTCACATTTCAAGATTACATGCGATTTCGTCAAAGCGTTTTGTTGCCAATCTACTGGGGCTTCCCTTTTTACAGAAAGTCAACCCTGAAAGTTTAGGAACACTGCGCTCAACGATAATCTGCCCGTCAACCATTTTAGATTTCAATATGTTCAGAGCTTCGAGAAACCGTTGATCTTTCTTGGCCCGACGGTAAAAAGACAACACATAGACATAAACAAAGAGATTGTAGTTGCGGAAGGGATATTCGACCTGCATGAACAAAGTGCCGATGCCATAGTGGCAGGGTCCAATCGGTTTGCGGATCGTCCAGTGTTCCAATAAGAAATCCACTGCTTTATCCAGATCGGGTTCTCGATATACATTCCGGCTGCAGCGAAATGCGTCAAGAGCTGTAAGCGTCGGCAAGGGATTTGAATATTCCGTTTCCGGACCACGTCCGAACATAAATTTATTACAGCGCCATCCACCATCGTGATACTGGATGTCCAGAAGATGTTGGAATGTTTTTTGCAGTCTGACATCAGCGGAATAACCCAATTTACACAGCGTATTGGCGGCAGCGATTGTCTGACAAGGATATATCGTTCCTTTTGGATACAATTTGAAACGTCCATCCTCTTGCCAAGTACTAAAAATCAGTTCAGCACATGCTTCAAGAATCGACTCTGTGGGAGTCATCCCTAATTCCAACAGATATGAGACGCATTCCAGTGTTGAGAACGGTGCACCTTTTATCAAACGTTTATCAGGTGTTGTCCAGAAGTCCGCTCCGTTGTCATAACGATGTGATAATATCGCTTCAATATCTGACTGATAATGCATCTCCGTGGTCATTTTTCACCTCAAACTAACCGGATTACTAGAAGAATCACGTTTCATCACATATCAGATCGATCGCCAGCAGATCTTCTGCAACCATTATCAACATGATCCACTAACTATTTAATGCTTTTTTTGAAATCAATAAGAGTAAAGATTGCCTCAAACAGCTCATCCGAAGATAAGTCGAAAACAAGAGGTAAGTACTTCAACCGATTCCCCATTTGTTTTGAATTCGCGATCATCAACCTAACTTCTTTATCCAATGCCAGTCTCAACAAGTCCGCACGTGATTTTTCCGAAACATAGAGAGTCACCTTAAAAAAGCTCTGCCAAATCGACATCCAGAAAATCGTCGTTTCATTCTGACCTCCTCGAACGCCTGTCCATTTATAAAGGCCTTTGGCCAGCCACGCCTTACCGTCTGTGTAATAGCGCCATTTTAACTGAATCTCATGGCTTGCAAGTTGCATCAAAAACTTCTCATAGGCATGGTTCGCTTCTCCAAGCGCTTTGGCAATAACATCATCCGTTGGCTTAATGTCAGGATCTTTCAGCAATTGCTGCCTGGTTGGTTTTTCAACGTTTTTTACATCTTTCTCTTGTTCCACTAAACAACCTCTCCATATTGTGATTCAATCATGGCATATCTTTTTCGATTGATTCAACATATGCTCTCTATTATCCTTTTGCTCATCCCAGCGATACTTAGGATTTGCCAACAGCGTATCAAGATGACAATTGAGGCATAAGCCGTTGTGGCAGCAAATTGTCGCTCCGCAATCCGTGCAGCGCCATTTATCACATTCTTTTTTTATAAAAACGTCCATACCAGAAGTTTTGATGTCGTTGAGATTTTCGATCATACTCAAATGGTATTTTGTTCGATAACGCTTATCCAAAGCCATCAATCTCCTGCAGGGAAAGACTTCACATTGGAAGCAAAACCGGATGCTGCCTTTTGCCAGCAGTTCGCAGGCATCTGCCATGTGCTTACAGTTTTCGCCCCGGGGAATACATCCCGGACAATATTTTCTGCGAAATCCGAGTTTGTTGATATCTTTTTCCTCGAATTGAAAAGCAACACACAAACTGCAGTTCATACCACAGGGGGCAATCATTTTTTCATCCATCAGACCACCTGATCCGATATAATTCCATCGTCCAACAGATAGTGAAAATGGACACGCCAAAAATCATTGATCTGCCAGAAAATTGCACCTGTCCCTCTTTTGTTCATTTCAAGTGTCCTCCATATATCAATTCTTTTTCTAATTTAACGAAAGCCTATTCATTTAAATATTTTATTTTCCCACACTGTATCCCGGAAGCCCACCAGAACGAAGTCGTCGCTGACCAAGAGTGGACGCTTCACCAGCATACCGTCTGATGCGAGCAATTCAAGTTGCTCTTCTTCACTCATTGCCGGCAATTTGTCCTTCAACTTCAGATCCTTGTACAAAAGACCACTGGTGTTAAAGAATTTCTTGAGCGGAATTCCGCTCATGCCATACCAGATCTTCAATTCCTCTACAGTTGGGTTGATTTCCTTGATGTTTCTTTCATTAAAAGCAACATTATAAGCCTCAAGCCACTTCTTAGCCGTTTGGCAGGTACTGCATTTCGGATAACAGATGAACAACATGATATTCCTCCTCTGGATGCTGGCGGGAGTAGTGTCAAAGATTTCGGCAATGTTCGCTCCTTCCTGATCGAATAAAAAATCTCTACTGTATCTTCTCGTTTAGTAAAACCATGTGTATGTGATCTTCCCATTTACCATTGATTCTTAAATATTTGTGTGCTAATCCCTCGTTATAAAACCCTAACTTTTCAACGACACGCATGGACCGTTTGTTTCTGGGCATTATATTAGCTTCAATGCGATGCAACCCAAATTCATTGAATACAATTTCGATTCCCTTTTGGATTGCTTCGGTCATATATCCTTTATTGATTTCATCCTTATCTAATTTATATCCAAGATGACAGGATAAAAATGCTCCCCATACAATGTTGTCGAATACAACTGAACCAATAATCGTGTTCATATCTTCCTTTTTGAAAATCCATAGCCTGAAAGAACGTAAATTCTCAATACTGGCTAAATCATTGACTATTTGCTGTTTCCGATATTGCTTTTGATAGAATTCAGGCGTCTTTACTGTCTCCCATTGTTCTAAAAAGGATTTGTTTCTTTCATAATAATCGATTACCAATTCTGTATAGGACGTGTCAATTACTCTTAGTATAAGCCTTTCAGTTTTATATGCTTTTTGCATTTTTCAATCTCCTGCCGTCTGCCAGTTCCAAATTAAAATCATCAATAAAGTTGTTCTCGTTTATTTTTTTTAAGGATATCTCTTTCATCACGTTTGCTTACTCAGCTAATATTCTGCATCAATCTCGTCAATTCATCATTCAGCTATATTAAAATTCAGTCTGTCTAAACGCTTTTCGTAAAAACGCAACTCGTCTCTCTACACATTCACGCACAATGGAGCTTGAGCGTTCTATATCAAACCCATGGATCGTTCCCACCGTATTATGGAGTTCGACAGACACATTGAACTGCTTCAATCGCTCAGCATACTGTATGCCACCATCGCGCAAACAGTCAAATTCCGCCGTTTCAATATAGGCAGGCGGCAAATCATCCAGAGAGACAGCTTCCATTGGAAACATGTACTCCCTCTTTCCAGCGTTCTCATCCTGAATGTAGAACCGGGCATACTTTTTCATATCCTTGTTGTTGCACATTGGTGTGTCGATGTATTTTTTCATGGATTCCGTCTCTAATCCTCGTGTGGTGACCGGATAAATCAGCATCTGGGCACACGGGATCCGCACTCCCCGATTTCTAGCCATCAGGCAAACCACGGTAGCCAGTTCTCCTCCAGCACTGTCGCCTCCGACAGCGACGAGCGACGGGTCAATTTCCAGTTCCTCTGCCTGGTTCAAAACCCATTGATAGGCGTCAAAACAGTCTTCCGGCGCTATAGGAAACGCAAATTTTGGAGCCAGACGATAATCCACAAAAAGCACCATGCAAAGAGCCTTCAGCGCATATTCCCTGGCCAGGCTGAAATGATGCGGTGCTGCAGGGAGCACAAAACCGCCGCCGTGATAATATATGAGGCAAGGGGCCGGGGTTGTAATCTTAGCCGGTGTAAATAAAAGAGCCCTGATCCTACTGCCGTCGGACGTATCAATTTTGAAACGACTCACGTTGATTATGTCTGAAGATTTCTCTTTTACAAACAGCGTCCCCATCAGTTTTTGCATAACTGGTAAGAACGCTCTATTTAGCGGTGGATTCACATGCTCCCACTTCTTAAAATCAGGATGAATAGGGTACTTTGTTCTTTTCATAATAACGCACTCTTATGTTTACGTTCATTGTTCAACAGAATAAAACGGGACAATCGTATTCCTTATGGCATCAAATCAAACTGACTGCGGTTCTAATCAGTTCAGAATTCATCACTCAACCGCAAACCTTCTTTCATAATAACATTTTCGTCCCCTGCATGGTCGAATCTTTTTTTGTAATACGGCTGTGTTCTAGATCGGCACGGTTTTTCAATGGTTAGATAATGCGAATTCAGAGGACAAATACAATCAATCTAAAGAAGAAACAAACCATATTTATCGTTTGGTATCTGATATACGTAATTGAACATGAAATGGCATGATGTATTTCTTCGTTCCAATGTGCAATTGTCACATATTTTCAATAAAGTAGTTGGTAACATTACTAATCGGTAAAAGTAATGTTAATCAATGAAGATATTTCATTTGGAGGATATGACCATGGAGAAAATCGTGATCATC
>JAAYBY010000298.1 GCA_012729935.1 Clostridiaceae bacterium
AAATCGCGAACGACATCACCATCGATTTCGTAGGCAACACAGACCGGAATTTCATCCATATAGGAAAGGACATCAATCGCTGTCAGTGCGACTTCCGTCGCAGACTGAACACGACAACCGTATCGGGTTGCGACAGCGTCAAACAGACCCATGCGTCTCGGTCTGCCCGTCGTTGCTCCGTATTCGCCGGCGTCACCGCCGCGTCTCCTCAGTTCATCAGCGTGTTCACCGGTAATTTCGCTGACAAAAGCGCCTGCGCCAACCGCACTTGAGTAGGCTTTGACCACCGCAATGACCGATTTGATTCCGGAAGGCCGCAAACCAGCGCCGATACTCCCGTATCCTGCCAGAGTCGATGATGACGTGACAAAGGGATAGATACCGTAATCGGGATCCTTCAGGGCACCCAGCTGTCCCTCAAGCAATATCCGTTTGCCTGCTTTCTGAGCCTGATGCAAAATCGGGAACGTATCCGACACGAATGGACGAATTCCGTCACGCCAGCTTTGCAGAGAATCCATCAGGTCGTCTATCTTCAATGTTGGTTTGTGATACAAATGTTCAATCAGCGTATTTTTGATGGGCAATACCTGGCTGAGCCGCTGCCGCAATAGCGAATCATCAAATAGTTCACTGATCTGAATGCCGATTTTGGCAAATTTATCTGAATAGAATGGTGCGATACCCGACCGGGTTGAGCCAAACTGATGTTCGCTCAGTCGCTCCTCTTCATACTGATCCAACAGGATATGATAGGGCATCACAATTTGGGCGCGTTCGGAAACCAGCAGCTTAGGCCTGGGAACGCCAGCAGTAATCAGCTGATTCAGTTCTTTGAGTAAAGCTGGAATATTGACAGCGACACCCGGGCCGATCATATTGGTCACATGTGGATAGAAAACGCCTGAAGGCAGCAGATGCAAAGCAAATTTACCGAATGGATTGATAATCGTATGTCCTGCATTGGCTCCGCCCTGAAAGCGAATGACAATGTCAGAATCGGCGGCAAACAGGTCGGTCAGTTTACCTTTTCCCTCATCACCCCAGTTGGCACCTACAATGGCTCGAATCATGTTGCACTCCCCTTTTCGTTTTAATCATTGATTAAAACAGAAAAGACGCCCCGTCATCCAAGCGGGGCGTCTTGCCCTAACTATTATATAATGTCCGCTTTCCTACTGTCAAACAACTTTTCTGCACATGCTTCATCTGATGGATTTACCTTTCCTGTCACTCGTTCATTGCTGAATGATCGTGGGCTCTGATATCAGTTCAAACCATTTAGTGAGAAGATTGGAAAAGTGCCTGGATCCGTTCCATTGCCTGAACAGTCTGTTCAAAGCTGCCGAAAGCTGTTAAACGAAAATAACCTTCTCCGGACGGACCAAAACCAGACCCGGGTGTCCCAACCACCTGCGCTCTATCGAGCAGCCAGTCAAAAAATTCCCAGGATGAACGATCATCAGGTACTTTCAGCCAGATATAAGGCGCATTCTGTCCACCGTAAACCTGCAGTCCGGATGCTCGCAAACCGTCTCGAATCAGCCGGGCATTCATCTGGTAATACTGGATGACCTGACGCATTTCAGCTTGTCCCTGCTCGGAGAAAACGGCTGCACCTGCCCGCTGTGTCAGATAGGACGCTCCGTTGAATTTCGTGGTCTGTCGGCGATTCCAGAGCTGTGCGACCGGTATGCCTGCCGTTTCAAGTTCTTTGGGTATGACGGTGAATCCCAGCCGCAAACCGGTAAATCCTGCTCGTTTGGAAAAGCTGTAAAACTCAATGGCACAGGAGCGAGCACCTTCTATTTCGTAAATACTGTGCGGGACCGGGTCGGTGATAAACACCTCGTAAGCGGCATCAAACAGAATGATCGAGTGATTCTCGCGCGCATAATCCACCCACTTCTTCAGCCCCTCATACGAAAGGACCGCGCCGGTGGGATTATTGGGGAAGCAAAGATAAATCAAATCGGGAACCGGTGATTCGTCATCCGGCAGATCCGGACAAAAATTGTTTTCTTCGGTACAAGTCAGATATACAATCCGGTCCCACAATCCGTTAACGCGTTGCCTGCCGGCACGACCGGCCATTACGTTGGTGTCGACATAGACCGGATAAACGGGATCACAGACTGCAACGCGTGCCTCGGAGGAAAAAATGTCACCGATATTGCCTATGTCACTCTTCGCGCCGTCACCAATAAAAATTTCTTCGGGATCGATCGGAATATCTAATGCTCCATAATAGCGAGTTGCGATTGTTTCTCTGAGAAATGCATATCCGCGCTCCGGGCCATATCCGTGAAACGTTTCCTGGTTGGCCTGATCATCGACGGCTGAATGTAAGGCTTCTATTACCGAAGGAATCAGTGGCTGCGTGACATCTCCGATACCAAGCGAAATAACAGAAGCAGAAGGGTTATTCTGCTTGTAGTGAGCAACTCGCTTTGATATCTCGGAAAACAGGTAGCTGCCGGGCAGTTCAATAAAATGATGATTGGGTTGAATCATATACAGGCCTCATCATCTAAATCAATCCATCCGTCGAAAACATGAACAGCCGGCCCTGTCATATAGAGTGTATTATCCTTTTTCCGCCACTCGATCGACAGGTCACCTCCGGGCAAATGAACCGTCACTGACCGGTCGGTTCGATCGGTCAGAACAGCCGCTGTGACAGCTGCACAGGCGCCCGTCCCGCAGGCCAGCGTTTCTCCGGAGCCGCGTTCCCATACACGCATCTGGATCGTCCGTCGATCGACTATGCGAACAAACTCCGTGTTTACTCCGTCGGGAAACAAGGTGTGATGTTCAAAACAAGGGCCGATCTTCTGCAAATCAAGGTTGTCAATCGAATCAAGGAAGACGACAACATGCGGATTTCCGACGGACAGGCAAGTTATCTGGTACAGTTTACCGGCTATTGCAATCGGTTCTTCCACCATCTGGCTGTCTTGCCAGCGAACCGGTAGAGCTGAGGGTGTCAGATCAGGTATGCCCATGTTGACGGTCACCTGACAGACGGTTCCTTTCTTCAGTTCAAGAGACAGCTGTCTGATACCACTGCGCGTTTCGATCGTCAGATTTTTCT
>JAAYBY010000038.1 GCA_012729935.1 Clostridiaceae bacterium
CCATTGATGAACGCGTCTCCCAACAGGGTAAAAACCATAACGGATCGGTCGTTCTCTGTCTCGATCACTGTTGACGTATTGGGATTCAAATGGACATCATAATAATCGAGCGGCAGATAGTGGCTCATATAGCCTTTGTGGTCTTTGTATTGGCCGGCGAGCAGTCTGATCTTGCCGTTTTCCAGAGGAATTTCCTCGATATCCGCATTCTTGACCGCGTGATAGCCGGGCGAAGTCATTTTGTCTTTGGCAGGCAGGTTCAGCCAGAGCTGCACACCGAGCATCCGCTCCGAGGCCGGCAGTTTTTCCTCGTGCATGATACCGGAACCGGCGGTCATCCACTGAACTTCACCGTCACTGATCGTATCCTCATTACCCAAGCTGTCGCGGTGTGTCATTTGTCCTCGATAGACATAGCTGATCGTCTCGATGCCCCGGTGAGGGTGCAGGGGGAAGCCTGCTGTATAATCATCCGGGTTGGTACTGTCAAACGAATCCAGCATCAAAATCGGATCATAGGTTTCAACGGTTCCATGGCCCAGCACGCGTACCAGATTGACGCCTGCTCCGTCCTGCGTGCGATAGCCGGTCACCTGTTCGCTGATTTTCCGTTCCATATCATATACCTCCATTACCTAAGTTCGTATTGATCCAGGCGGCGAACGCCCGGATGATGCTGTTCAAGTAGTCTCTTGTTTTTTCGCTGATCAGATGGCCCTCATCATCGTAGAGCTTGGCGACATTGCCGATATAGGCTTCAGGCTGCTGCATCGTCGGGATATTGAGGACGACGAGTGATTGCCGGAAGAGGTGGTTGGCACCGAACGCGCCGAGCGCCCCCGGCGAAACACTGATGACTGCGCCCGGTTTGCCATTCCAGACATTCTGCCCAAACGGCCTGGATCCGATATCCAGCGCGTTCTTCAGAATGGCCGGAATGGACCGGTTGTATTCGGGTGTCACAAACAAAACAGCGTCCAGCTGCTTCACGTGTTCACGAAAACGACTCCAGCTTGCCGGCACACGGCCTTCGTCATCCAGATCCTGGTTGTACATCTCCAAATCACCCAGTTCGATGAATTCCAGCGCAAGATCCTCTGGAGCAAGTGTCTTCAGCGTGTTGGCAACTTGCCTGCTGTATGATTTTTTGCGAAGACTGCCAACAAATACGCCAACGATTCTTTTGCTCATTTTATGTCTCCTTGTACTTTCATCCCGGCTTTTCTAAGCAATGTGGTGCGTGTGTTTTCTTCCGGGGTGTTTAGATGATACCTTGGTGTTCCAGCTGTTTGAGGTCGTCAGATTTTGTTCAAGTCGCTGATCCGTTGCTGGCCATATTCGCCAACTACACCGACCAGCAGATAATGATTGGTGATCGGCTCAAGCAGCAGCTCTTTCGTCAAGGTCAGCTTGCGGATCTCTTTGGTGCTGCTCACATGCATCCGAGGTCCGGTGCACTCGTGGGGCTCCTGGCCAATCAGGATGTGATGATCGTCCAGATAGGAGACCGGTACATCTTCATCGATCATTTGATTGACGCTCTGTTCCAAAAGATAAATATCTATGTTTGGCTTGTCGATGAATTTGAGGACAAAGCCATGACGAACATCGGCATGCACGTAATTTTCCTGGATACCCCACTGTTTGAGGAAATACTCGCACAGGTCCTCGGCTGTATGGGTCATCCGCCGGAAGGGAATCGACTTAAAGACAATATTGGCGATATCCTGTGGCTCGGGACCAAAGAGGGTCGGCCGTGTGATGATCAATTCTTCACCGATGCCGATGATCAGGTGGGCGTTGCGATCCAGATAGGGATAAACCAGCTCGAAATGCTCGACGATCACCCGTTTACCCAGACCGATTGCCGTTTGAATGGCTTCAGCCAGCACCCGCACGTCGGTAAATGCCATCTCAAAGCGAATGTCCAGGTGATAGGTATGGGCGCTGAAGAACCCGGAGCTGTCCTCGGCCGCGTTCAGAATCGGCAGCGGGCGGACATTGACGCCTTCATCATCGTTGGTTAATTCCAGGCCGGGGAACATGCCCTTGATCAGCATGCTTTTGCCCGAACCGGCTTCACCGATCAGGCCGATCAGCTTATCGAACGGACTGAGATACTGCTGGGCGATCTGCATGCCAAGGTCAGCCATCCGCGGCATGCCGCGCGGCGCGAAAAAGACGGTGTAAAGGTGGCTTCGCTGCATCCGGTCCGAGTAAGGCATATCAGTCGTCCTCCTGTGAAGATTATACCAGATCTGTCCCGTCAGATAGACAGAGAAACATCAAGGAAAGGCGCGTGCTGCTGGGCGCCGTAGACATCCGTCTCGCCCAGGTCGCCGGAGCAGATCGGCCGGCGGATCGTGACCTTGATCGCCTTGGCTGGCTTGAAACTGACAATGTTGATGATATCGGATGGCAGGATTCCATAAAGCCGGCAGATTAGATCTTCATTGATGACCCCTGCGTTATTCACTTTTTCGAACCAGTCAAAATCCTTGAAGATCAGGTCAAATGTCAACTCATAAGGGCCGGCATTCTTGCTGCGGATAATGTCCGTTATCTCGGTTAGGCGTACGTTCATGGAAATCCTCCTCATAGCTCCACGATTTCGATTGGGAAATGCGCGGCCGGGTCATCGACCGCCAGCAGATGGTATACGCTGAAAACATAGACGGCGCCGATGTGGCAGTCGCTGGGAGAGTAAGGGAATGCGAGATTACCGGCGGTTGCCCGGCGTCCGGTGTAGCCATAATGCAGCATCGTCGATCGGGCAAAGGCGCAGATCGTGTCAGCCTGTTCCTGGGTTTCGGCGGTTGCCTCGATGACGATACCCAATTCGTGGACCCCGGAGGTGGATGGTGTTGGCTCGAGATCGGCCATGACGCCGTCCCGGCCGTAGACGTTGAAGCGCAGGTGGTAGTCCCAGCTGCGGTCGCGGAAATTGTCGGCGACCCGCTCTTCCACACCCTTGGTGATACCATCAATTTCGCTGATCATCACCGGATCGCGGACACCGGCGATCGAGATCGTGCGAAAACCGATCGGCCGCGCGCCTTCCAGCTTGATCGCGTAACGGGGCGATGGAATAAACCGGGATCCGCTGACCCGGACGATGCGGTCTGTCTCCTGCTCAAAATGGCAGTCAGTCAGGTCAAGGTGGCCGCCCGGTCCCGGCAGGATGTAGGGATTGGTCTTTTCATAGAGTGTGTGTGCGGCCACAGAAAGTGTTGTACAGCTTCTGGCTGGGTTCAATGGTTCAACGCGAAAATAATTTTCGCCCAGATAGCCGAACATGCAGTCGGAACCGCTGCCGGGTGTCGCGCAAATGGCGGCACACTCGAGTATCTTACCCAGATGGAGGGCAAGCCCCCTGTCATAACCCTGACGGATCGCGAGACAGGCAAAAACAGAAGGGTCATAGGAGCGGCCGGCCAGGATGACATCGGGTGCCATGTCGAGCGCCCGGATGAAAGGTTCGGAGCCCATTTGACCGACAAGATGGG
>JAAYBY010000299.1 GCA_012729935.1 Clostridiaceae bacterium
AAGAAGCGTTATTCGGTGTCTCATAATCTTAAGAAACTTGACAACACTTTAGAAGAAAATGCAAGAAAATATATAGTAAATTGCAAATAAATGTTTGACAAATTATATCTGCTAATCGTAAAATGAATTGTTAACAATTATGCTGTCCTCAACAGACAGATCAGGACAGTATCAGGGAGGTTCATATGCCAGGCTACACCAGACAGGATATCATTCGGATGGTCGAAGAACAGAGCGTTCGGTTCATACGCCTTCAATTTACGGATATTTTCGGCATGATTAAGAACATTGCGATCACACCAAGTCAACTTGAAAAAGCACTGGCCAATGAGTGCATGTTTGACGGCTCTTCGATCGAAGGATTTGCACGAATTGAAGAATCTGACATGTGTTTGCATCCGGATCTGGATACGTTTGTCGTTTTCCCGTTTCATGCACAGCAAGGGAAAATTGCCAGACTGATCTGCGATGTATACGGAACCGACGGAAAACCATTTATTGGTGACCCGCGCTATATTCTCAGGCAGGTGATCAAAGAGGCTGAGCAGCTCGGCTACACGATTAATGTCGGTCCTGAATGTGAATTTTTCCTGTTTCTCAATGACGATAAAGATAAACCGACCGCGACCAGTTACGATGAAGGCGGTTATTTTGATCTGGAACCTGTCGGAAAAGGCGAAGAAGTCCGTCGTGAAATTATACTGGCACTTGAAGAGCTGGGGTTTGAAATTGAAGCGTCTCATCACGAGGTTGCACCGGGACAACATGAGATTGATTTCCGGTTTAATGAAGCCCTGCGGGCGGCCGATGACATTCAGACTTTCAAACTGACGGTTCGGTCGATTGCCCGAAAATATGGCATGCACGCAACTTTCATGCCGAAACCGATTACAGGAATCTGCGGGTCCGGTATGCACACAAACATTTCCTTGCTGAAGGACGGACAGAATATCTTTTATGATCCCTCAGAACGAGATGGCTTATCTGCTCTGGCGAAAAGTTTCATAGCCGGAATGATCAGGCATGCGAGAGGGATCTGCGCGATTACCAACCCGCTGGTTAATTCCTATAAGCGCCTTGTTCCAGGTTTTGAGGCGCCCTGCTATATTGCCTGGTCGAGCCACAACAGAAGTCCCCTGATCCGTATTCCGGACGCTCGTGGCAACGCGACGCGTGTTGAACTGAGACATCCGGATCCTTCCTGCAACCCGTATCTGGCACTTGCTCTCTGCCTGGCTTCAGGACTGGAAGGAATTCGTGAAAACCTGACACCACCGCCGCCAACCGATGTCAATATTTATGCATTGTCTGAAACGGACCGCAAAGAACTGAACATCGACAGTCTGCCCGGAACGTTAGCTGAAGCGATCGAAGAAATGGAAAAAGATACGCTTGTCCATAAGGTGCTGGGACCGCACATTACTCAGAAATATCTTGATGCAAAACGCAGTGAGTGGGACGACTATCGAACCCATGTAACACAATGGGAACGCGATGCGTATTTGAGGAAATACTGACATACATTTTAATGCAGCAAAGGAAACATACGTGGAAAACAAACTGAATTTCAGCAAAATGCAGGGTATCGGCAATGACTATATTTATATCAACGCAACCGAGACCGATTTGAAGGATCCATCAGCGCTGGCAAAAAAACTCAGCGACCGTCATTTTGGCATTGGAGC
>JAAYBY010000300.1 GCA_012729935.1 Clostridiaceae bacterium
CTGGCAACCGAGCTTGAAACCCGCCAGCGTGAACAGGCGGATTTGTGGCAGCAGCGTTATAAGGAAGCAGTCGACAGTTTATCACAGCTGCATGAGGACCGCTTGAATGAACTGGTTGGCACCAGCCAGACCCACTGGCAGACGCTGCAGGATAAGCTGGGTACACTGTTCAGTGACCTGGGCGATGGCCAGCGCCGTCTGCAGAGCGATCTGCTGACCGACCAGAAAGACAGTCTGTCAGCCATTCGCCAGGCCAGTGAAACGAATTTTGAAGCGATGCGAAGCGACTACACTGAGCTGTTGCAGGCGCAGGTCCAGGCTCAACAATCCGCTCTGACAGCGTTTCAAGAACAGCAGGTCAACATGGCAGAGCATCTGAAAGCCGAACAGACTCGTGCCTTTGACATCGTACAACAGAGTCAGCAGGAGTCACTTGGTCAAATCAGCCAGCAGCTGAGCGTCGCGCTGCAGCAGATTGAACAGGCCCAGACAGAGTCGCTGACCCGGTTTACACAAACCCAGCAGGAGGCCATCCAGGCTCTGGATCAGCAGCAGCGGGAAGGTGTCCGTGACCTGCTCAGCCAGTTCAGCGGTCAGGTCAGTGAGACATTATCCGAGCGGCTCGATCCGGTTTCCGTCCGTCTCAGCGATGCCGCACAGGCCCTGATCAGCGCTCAGGCCTATGCCCGCAGTGTCGAACAGACACTGGCACTTCAGAAAGAGCAGTCGGAAATTCTGGAACGCAACATCCATGACGTGCTGGCCGAATTTGTTTCAACTCGCCAGACGATGACCGATGATCTGGATACATTAGCCAAATCCGCACATGTGATGAGCGAATCGGCAGCCAGCATGAGTGCTGTCTACACCGGCAGCCAGACTGGACTCAGCGACTCGATCGACCGGATGTCAAGCGATATGGTTGCCTTGTCTGAATCGCTGCAGAATGTCCTTCAGGGATCCGCCGAACAGACACGTTTGCTGCAGGAACAGGCCAATGAAACCTACGAAATCAACCAGCAGCACCTCGATGCGGTTCGCGGCCAGATCGATATCCTGACCAATGATTTGTCAACCCGGATTGACCAGCTGATGATCGGTTTTTCACAGCTGACGGAAGATCTGATCAAGAATGTGCAGCATACGATCGACAACCAGAACAGCGAGCTGGGAACCGGCTTAAAGGCGCTGACTGAAGTGATGGCTGAAGAGGCGAGAAGCATCAGCCTTTACGCCCAGCAAATCAACATGGACATCAGTCAGCTGAATCAGAATCTCGGTGAATCGGTCAAGGGATTCTCCGAAGGTATTTCATTAGAACTTAACAACGTGCTGACCCGTTTCGATGAAGAGACAGCAGACATCCTCAGACGACTATCCATCGCGGCATCTGAACTGGGTGATGCCGTTGAAGTGCTGCCGGATGTGATTCGCTCGCGTGCGTCAGGCGCTGACCCAGTAAAGGATCGTTAGACACGTTAGTGACTTGATTCATTCGCCGATTGACGGTATGCTGAATACCATCAATCTCACTGCAGTCTTGTTTTCATTTCTGATCAAAAGGAGGTGCTGAAGCGAATGGCCTTACAACCCGGCGATTTACAGCTGAAGCACGTCCGCCAGGAGATCAGCAAACGCGTCTCTTTCCCGGAAGAATTATCCAGCCTTGTCAATGAAGAGAAAGGACAGCAGCTGCTTACCGAAATCAATGCCTGCCAGACACATGACGAGCTGCTGACCCTGACATACAGTCTAAGCCGCAAACGGCTCAATGACCTGTTCAGCGCCGTTCTGGTTTTATCGGCTGCGTCCGGCGAAGACACATTTAACCGACTGCTGACAATTTTTCAGCTGAGATCGACGATTTCCCTGACCCAGACTGCCTGGGCCTTTTACCAGCGACATTATCCAAATGATCGTCTGGGCCGCGTCCTGATGACACTGGTCCAGAACATTAAAGAGCAGAGCGACCAGTCACCGTTTATCCAGGAATTGCAGGGAAAGGCCATCGATGCACTGCTGGCCAAACGGTTGGCTGAAAACCTGTTCAACGATTCGGATCGGCGTGAGCGCGCCAGGCTGCCGATCCAGACCAGTGACGCCTCCGAAAACGAAAAAACGGACGATCGGGTGATGGGCCGTGTTTCTGTTGAGCGTTTACGCGAGCAATACCCGCTGTTTGCCGCCTACACATCGCTGTCGGACATACCGATGGAGGCAGGGCACAACCCGTCACTGCAAACGGGGTTGTGCGGCTACATGATTCGTCTGTCGCTTCTGCCGGAGACCCCTTTCGCGGCCGCTTTCCTGACCGCTTATTTTGCGCATGCCGATGATTCAGAAATCCTTAATAACGGCGATCTTTTTATCCAGGCTCTGCGAATCAGCCGACGAGGCTCGCAAGTGATTCTGTTGCAGCGCTTTCTCAACCGTCATCGTCTGGGCTCGGAGTGGACACTGGTCAACCAGGTAATCCGCGATCTGTTTGGGGTTCCTTCTGTACAGGATGCACCGATCGACTTGAAACCGCCTGAGACCCAGCCTGTGACTCAGAAGACAGCGCGCTCCGTCCCGGCGGCCGTGAAGCCGAGCCAGCCGGAGCCTGCAGCTCCTTGGCCTGTCACGCAAACACAGGCAGCGGAAAACAAGCGCGGTTTGTTTAATCGTCTCTTTAAAGGCAAACAGATTGAACCACCGGCTGCACCGTCACCGGTCAGTCCGAAGATCCGGGAACCGGTTGAGATAGAAAAGACTGTTC
>JAAYBY010000301.1 GCA_012729935.1 Clostridiaceae bacterium
AAATTGTTGCTCTTGTTGGAATGGCAGCCCTTACCCTGATTTCGGCTATTCTGTTTTATACGAATCACTTTTCAATTTTGCCTGAAGCCCCGAAAAATACATCGGAAAAGTAAGAAAAGAGATACTCAGGGTGCTTCTGTCGGGATTGAGTTTGGAAGCTGAATTAACCAACCGATACACATAACGGACCAAAACGGAGCATTACGATCAAAATTAGAAGTAGATTGCTGTCACTAAGAACGATGCATTCAATAGAGGGGGGATGAGTATGGTTACGGAAAAATCAGATTGTCCTGGTCAAATAATCTATTTTTCACATGGCGGCGGACCACTTCCAATACTTAATGATCCGACTCACTTGAAAATGATTCAGTTCATGCAAGGCCTGCCTGCGATCATTCAAAAGCCGGACTTGATTGTTGTGCTCAGCGCACACTGGGAGGAAAACACGATAACCATCCAGAGCAGCAGCCAGCCCGCAATGGTTTATGATTATTATGGATTTCCCGAGGCCGCATATACCATCGAGTATCCATGTATGGGAAGCAAAGACCTTGCATTAATAATCGCTGCCCTTCTGAGAATTGCCGGAATTGACTATCGGATGGACGATCAACGGCCATATGACCACGGTACCTATATCCCTTTAAAAATGATGTATCCGCAGGCGGACATCCCGGTCATTCAGATTTCTTTGCATCATAATCTGGATCCCCGGACTCATCTGAATCTCGGTCAGGCATTAAGACCTTTACTTGAAGACAATGTGCTGATCATCGGGTCAGGTTTCTCATTTCACAATATGCAAGCGTTCGACTTTTCCGGGAGAAACGAAGAGGATTCGCGCAATAACGCATTTCAGGACAGCCTGATCAGAATCTGCTGTCAGGAAGATGACGCATCAAAAAGGATGCAGCAGTTGACTGAGTGGGAAAACTTGCCATATGCAAGATACTGTCATCCACGGGAAGAACATTTCCTGCCGCTACATGTTTGCGTCGGCGCTTCATCTGCTAAAGCCCAGTTGGTCTTCGATGATTATATTCTTGGCAAGCGGTCTGTTGCGTTGCTCTGGAAGTGATATTTTTATCAATCGAAGCAATTTCCCGACGTAATTCCACAGATGTGAATCCAGCGGGATGCTCTGTTAACTAAAGATGAGAAAAGAGATTTGAAAGTCATCTGAAGAAAAACCAGATGCCTTTCCTGCGGATCAGATAAGTGTTATTGAGTTGCATCTTTACGTCTGAACGGAAATGCTGAAATCAGTAAGGCAACAGAAAACGCTAGAGTCGCGTATCCAAGCCAACCTGACAAAATCGGGAAAACTGACGTGATCATCAGATACGTTTGACTGGCACACCAGATCAAAATTCCGAGCAGAAGAATACTTGCCCCGATACGAACTCGTTTGAGTCGTGATTGTTTGTGCCGGCATACTGTTAGAATTTTTCTAAAAATAATCAGGCAACTTGCAGAAAACAAGATGCCGATTATGGCACATAAACCATATTGTCCCCAAATTATTTTTTCCATGCCTACTGAGGGGAACATGCGCCAGCGTGCCCAGTCTCTCAGTAAGGAAGATATAAACGGCCAGCTTCTTTGGCTGTTCGTGAGAATTACGATGGCATCTCCGGATTCTGGCACAACCTGAAAATGAGTCATGATGCCATTTCCCTGACCACCGTGTGAAACTGAAAGCATATCGTTCGGCAGTGTTTCGATGTAATGGCCCATTCCATACGCATCAAACACCAGTCCATAAAACCCAAGATTTTGGCTTTCAGGTGCATACATCTGGTGAATACGCTCGTCAGTTAATACGGTGTTCCCCCGCATGCCGGCTGCCGCGAACCGGGCAATGTCACCAGCTGTGGCAAACAGGCCACCTGATGCCTTCTCGGCATACACGTATACCGGAACAGCTTCTCCATGTAGATTATATCCTGTTGGCGGATTTGCCTGGGAGATTTCTCTTGAATCAAACGTAGCTGTTTCCATTCCCAGCGGTTCGAAAATCTCCGAACGCATGTAATCCGAATAGCTTTGCCCAGTTACTTCTTCAATAAGCAGTTCCAGCAAATTATACCCAATATTGGAGTAAGAAAATCCTGCCCCTGGCTGGCGCATTAATACGGCTTCCTGCGTCAACTTATCTTTCAGAGCCGGCATTAATTCTCCGGGCGCATATATGTCGGTAAAATCACCCAATGGCATGCCGGCAGTATGGCTTAGCAAATGCCGTATGGTCATGTTTTCTGTCGGATAATCCGATGGTGGGAATTGCCAGGTTTTCAGATACCGGGACAAAGGATCATCCAAGTTAATCAAATTTTCTTCGTTGAGTTTCAAGACGCCCCATGCAGTAGTCGATTTTGTAATTGATTGAACACTCATAACGGAATCTTTCGTTAGAAATCTGCCACTTGCCACATCAGCATAGCCAAAACCCTGATTCCAGACAATTTCGAAATCATGAACAAGCGCGATATTGCATCCGGGAATCTCGTACTGTTTCATCAACCGGGGTATCTTTACTTCGAAATGTGATCGAAAATCATCCAGAGAAAAGCCGACAGGATCATTTTGTCTGAATTGCAGAATGCCGGAAAATAAAGCAATAGATAATCCGATTATCAATGACAGAAAAATAAATGTGGCCCAGAGCTTGAAGTTTTCAAATAATCGCGAACGTTTCATATGCACATCGTGTTTCATATCAGGAATCCTTCTGGTATGTAAATCAGCTGTAGAACGATCAAGCATGTCCGATATAATATATTATAATATATGAATGAGTACACTCAAAATATTGATGAGAATTCCAGGGAATACCATGTTCTGGGGAGATGTATTTCAGAGTGGCATGTTCGCGCGGATCTGTGATTTGTCCAATCAGGAGCCACTGAGAGTTTTGGGCGTCAGCACGTGTATGAACGGTAGCGATTTTGATTATTATATTGCTGCTGAGACTGATCAGGAGAAATCAGCAGATATGAACGAATTCAGCAGATCAATGTGTTGTGTAAAGCGGAGGGTGAAATGTCAGTTCATGATCTCATGCCGATCCTAATCCCAGGTCTTTTGATCCAGATCGCGATCGTGGCTTATTACATAAAGCATTGCTGGGAAAACCCCAACCTGACGAACAAACAGAAAACAATATGGATCATCCTCATTGCAATAACGAATCTGCTGGCATCGGCTTTTTACCTTATCGTGACATTACCCCAATCAAATTTGATGCGTTCTGACCATGCCGCTGAAGGCCTATCAAGATCAACCGGAACCGCGAGTATAAATTCGTCCGGACGTGCAGTAAACCGCTTGCCAACAACTGACAAAGTATCTGATACCGGTAACATTGATCTTGAGGGTGAGACAGGGGAAACACCTTATTCCAAACCATCTCAGACGAAGCAGGCGATTGTTCTCTTTCTAATCACTGCATATGAAGTTTTCGCACTCCGGATGATTTTTGAGAATCAACATGTTGAGCACTATCCGCTGCATGTGGTCATGGCTGCGATCATTTTTGTTGTATTACTGGTCATTTGCTTCTTTTACACGATCATAAAACCAGATTTTCTAAGACGCCTGCTGCCTTTTATATCACTGCCGGCGGCTGCTGTATTGGTTTATCTGGACAGTAGTCAAAGCAGCACAATGATGATTATGGCGATAGTCGCCATCCTGATTAACAGCTATCCGCTGAGAATGGCTAAAATCCATTTCGCTGTATATTTCATTACATATATCTCTGCGACAATTATGCGGACGGCAAACGCCGTGCTTATTTCGTTAGAACTTGGAGGTCTGTTTACCACAGCCGGTAACAGGGATGCTGTCTCACAGGAGATTAATCTATCACGGGCGATCTTCAATGATCAGATGATCGGTGCGCTATACTCTGATATACTCTTTTTCCTGCTCGTCTTCGCGGCTTTTTATTCTCTGAAGAAACAGTATATGCTTAATGACAGACTCGAATCGGTACTGGCGATGACACAGAAGCAGGCGCTCGAGATCAGAGAACTCAGCGTGATCAATGAGCGACAGCGAATCATTGGTGAAATTCATGATACCGTCGGCCATACGTTGACAACAGCGATTATCGCTCTTGAGGATGGCAGCGAACTGTTAAAACACGAGCCATCAGCAGCCCTGGAGAAAATCAAGTTGGCACAACAGCAGACGCGCCAGAGTCTCGACGATCTGAGAGGTGCCATCCGAACCTTACAGCATGGTGAGAGCAAGTCGTTCACTGACCGTCTGGGACAACTGCTGGATGTGATCCGACGCACAACAGATTTGGATGTCAACTTCGTTTTTGACTTGGTAACAGATCCACTTCCGATCCAGCAGACGGTCATGTTAAACGCAGTAAAAGAATTCTCGACCAACAGTCTGAAGCACGGCAGAAGTCGCACAATCGATATTCTTCTGCAGGAATTTGACAACGCGTATCACCTGACGATCAGCGATGACGGTATCGG
>JAAYBY010000302.1 GCA_012729935.1 Clostridiaceae bacterium
GACAAACGACCAGTGCACCAACCGGTACTTCATCCACTTTCCGGGCCAGATCAGCCTGGTGTAATGCCTGCCGCATGCGTTTTTCATGATCCGGTGCAGCCATGACTACACGACCTCCAGCGAACCGGCAGGACTGATATGAACCGGATGACAGGCCTGGTCGCCAAAAACGGTACACATGGCGTCACAATATGCTTTTGTTCGTTCTTGCGGTACATAGGCTTGAATTGTTCCGGCGAATCCGCCACCGTGAATGCGGCTTGCTCCGCTGTCGGCCAGCAGATGATCAGATAATGAAAGCGCAAGAGATAGGGGCTGCCTGGCAGGCTCTTTTTCGGAAAAAATATTTTGCAGTTGTGTTCTGGAGCTGTATCCTGAAGATTTGACATACGCCAGAAAAGAAGCAAAATCGTGGCGGTTGAGTGCTTCAGCTTGTTTCGCAACGCGCTGGTCATCTGCAAAAAAATGCATCGCACGCAATAAAGTCCGCTCAGAAAAAGACTTACGCAGCACCGGCATCCGGCTGTAAAAGAGGGATGGGTTAACATCGCGAAGGACAGAAGCATTAAAGTAATGTGCAACCTGTGACATGTCACGCGTTATCGATGCATACTCGTCCGTCAGCTGATCATGGGCTGCCCCGACGTCTGTGATGATCAGTCTGTAGCCGAATTGCTCCCAGTCACAGTCAATTGATTCGATCAATGGTTGGGCCGGTTGTTGAAAATCGATTTTCAGAAATCCTCCGAAAGAACAGGCACATTGATCCATCAACCCAGAAGGCTTGCCGAAATAATGATTTTCGGCAAACTTGGCGATTTGTGCCCGCTCAAGTGCGGACAATGAACCGTTCAAATAGAATGTATCCATGAGGGTTGCCAGTAAAACCTCAAAAGCAGCTGAAGAGCTCAGTCCCGACCCTCGAGGTATCAGACTGCTGGTGTATATATCGAGTCCCCGCAAAGGGACTCCATTATGCGAAAAAGCAGCTGCAACACCTCGGATCAAGGCCGAGGAGCGGTTTATTTCTGCTTTACACGGATCCAGCTGGCGGCAGTCAACCTGATCCATCTCTGGAAATCCTTCGGACTGCAACCGGATTATTCCATGGTCATTGGGGGCAGCTGCAGCGATAATATCCAGATTTATGGCAGCACACAGAACCTGGCCATTTTGATGGTCCGTATGGTTGCCGCCGATTTCCGTCCTGCCGGGTGTCCGAAACAAGCGGATGGCATGATGCTCAGGAAAGGTATCCGAAAAAAGCCGGATCAGTTTCTGAAAGCGTGCCTGGTGGTTCGCGAGATGACCGGTATCGTTTGGATAAAGTGAATGAAGTGTTTGTTGAAATGAACTGCTGCTGAGGTGATCCCCTTCAGTGCTTATCCAGGTCACTGTCTATCCCTCCCGGTATGATGTCATCGGCTGTGTCAAATTAACGGTACCCGTCGTCTGACAGGGTATCTGAAAGTGCCTGTTTCAGTTTTTCGACAGCCTGCTGAATACGGACAGGCAGTGGCTGATCCTCGAAGCCGATCAGGATCAGGCCGCACTTGTTGACCGGAATCAAAATCTTAGCAGCGGGCGACATCGATACGGCTGCCGCCATTGCCGCGTTCAGCTCGCCGTACATGGAACCGGCCGCGATTACACCGATCACGCCGAGAATGACATCAGCATCCCGGCAGTTGAACAGCACAGCTGATTCGCCTGTAGCGCCGGCATCTGCACCTGCCTTGAGCATGTTGGCCGTCGCCAGTGCATTGGTGCCAACAGCAATCAGTTGGATATTGGGAATTGACGTCAGACGGATTTGCTCGATGATGGTGCGTCCGATGCCGCCTCCCTGACCATCTATGACCACAATTTTCGCGTGTTTGCCTGTCATGTGGGTCCTCCTTGCCATCAGTCTCTTTTCAATCTATAATATCATATTGTTGTATAAATTGATCGAATGCAGGCCTGCAGCCAATCTGCCTGCAGATATGATCAGACTGCAGGCTGAAAAGGAAGGTCACTATGACGCTTAAAGAAGGGCGATGCCCAAATTGTGGATCCATTCTCCATTTAGATGCAAAGGCTGAAAAAGGTCATTGTCTGTTTTGTGACGCGGTATTTCAAAACAGTGAAGCATTTTCGATAGCTGAAAACCCGGATGGGCATACGTTTCCCAACGAGCCGCAGCCGAAATACGAGGGACCGAGTCTGCAGCCTGGTTATAGTGGTTCACAAAAAGCTGATCCAGCTCGTGCGAGAAAGCAGCAACCTCAGCCATCCAAGCCAAAACCACCGCCGCCTCCTGTGTATGAGATGAAGGAACCTCAGCAGATGCCGGATATCCGGATTCCGGGGAAAACAAAAATCAAGATGC
>JAAYBY010000039.1 GCA_012729935.1 Clostridiaceae bacterium
CTTATGGCACGGCAGTAAAATTCCTACCGTGATGATCTATTTGTGATAAGGAGCACCTTCATTGATCGATAAAAAATGGTTGCAGAAAGAAGCAGCTGACTATATTGAGCAGTCGAATGAAAACCGGATCGGCCACACTGATGGATTATCCGGTGATATAGACAGCTTCAGAATATTTGATGATCCGATCTTCGCGATTGGCTCAGCTGCTGATGATTTGTTTACTAGATTAAAACAGCCAGCTGTCATCGGCGAGCATGTGCTACTTCCGAAGGATTGGCTGCCATCTGCCAGAACGGTCATATCCTATTTTTTTCCTTTTAGCGAAGAGGTTAAACGGGGTAATAGCCGTGATATGTCCTGGCCATCCGCGGAATGGCTGTACGCGCGTATTGAAGGTCAGCAGCTGTTGGATAAGCTGGGCCTGTTCATGCAGAAATTATTGACTGATGCAGGATTTGATAGTGTCATACCGTCCTTGGACGACCGGTTCTGGTCGAACAGCGGCGATCCCGAATTGAAGGGAGCGTTTACGAGTAACTGGTCAGAACGACATGCAGCGTATATTTGCGGACTTGGCACGTTTGGCTTATCGAAGGGGCTGATCACCGCAAAAGGTATAGCCGGAAGATTCGGCAGTATCGTGACAGCGTTATCATTACCTCCGGATCAGAGAGACTATCGTGAAATCTACGAATACTGTAACCTTTGTGGTCAGTGTATCAATAATTGCCCTGTGCAGGTGATCAACATCGAAGATGGAAAAAACCACGTACCCTGCAAGATGTTCCTGAACAAGACAAAAGAGCGTTGTGATCCGCGTTATGGCTGCGGAAAATGTCAGGTCCATGTACCGTGCGAATCGGGTATACCAATATAAAATCAATCATGGCTGTCCATCTGTGATCAGAATAATTCTCTTCTTGACAATATAGGTCGAACAGATTAGACTTAAAGAGTCTAATCTGTTCGACCTTTTAGGAGTTAAATATGGACGTGCCAAAAATATTTGAAAGTGAATATCGCTTCTGTCTGATCCTTTGGGAGCATGAACCGGTTAACAGTACTGAGCTGGTCAAGTTGTGCAAGACAAAATTAGGCTGGAGCAAAGCCACGACTTATACGGTCATCAAACGACTCTCGGAGCGAGGTGTCGTAAAAAATGAGGACGCCACTGTCACGTCTCTGGTTTCAAAAAAAGATGTGCAGGAGGCAGAACTTGATGAACTGGTGAATAAGACATTTGAGGGATCTATCTCAGCATTTATCAATACATTTTCCCGGCGGCAGGATCTGTCACAGGATGAGATAATGGAGCTGCGCCGTATGATTGACACGTTTGGAGACGAATAATGGCTGCTGTCTTTTTGAAGCTGTTGAATATGAGCATCACGGCCAGCTGGTTGATCCTTGCTGTTATTGTACTGCGAATCTTTTTGAAAAAAGCACCAAAAGCTATCTGGTTTCTTTTATGGCTATTCGTTGGCGTCCGCCTGTTGGTTCCGATCCCATGGGAAAGTGTCACGAGTTTGATTCCAAGTGCAAAAACGGTAAGGCCAGATATTTTATATGCAGATGTGCCAAAAATTCACAGCGGATTGACTACATTTAATCAAATGATTAATCCGGTTATTTCGGACCAGTTTTCTCCAGCTGTTGGCGATAGCGTTAACCCGATCCAAATCACAACAACGCTTGCTTCTTACGTTTGGATTATGGGGCTGATTGCATTACTCCTGTTTGGTGTCTTGAGTTATATACGCCTCCGGCTGCAGATCAGTGATGCGGTTTTACTGAGAGACAATATCTGGCAAAGTGAAAAAATTGATTCCCCGTTTGTTCTCGGTTTGCTTCGACCTCGTATTTACGCGCCGTATAACCTTGACGAATCAATCATGCGAAATGTTGTTGTTCATGAGCAGTCACATATCAGCCATCACGACCACTGGATCAAACCCTGTGGGTTTCTGATTCTGGCTGTATACTGGTTTAATCCGCTGGTCTGGCTGGCTTATGTCCTGCTTTGCCGTGATATCGAACTGGCTTGTGATGAGCGGGTCATTAAAGAGTTGGGAATACAAGAAAGAAAAGCGTACTCAAACGCACTGC
>JAAYBY010000303.1 GCA_012729935.1 Clostridiaceae bacterium
GCATGAGAAGGGGATCCAGTTTGCCCTGGATGATTTCGGCAGCGGGTATGCTTCGCTTAACTACCTGCGCGACCTGCCGCTCGACCTGGTCAAAATCGATCAGCAATTCGTGCAATCGATCGTGACCAACCAGTACGATACCCTGATCGTCCAAACGATCATCAACCTATCATATCAGCTGGGATTCAAAGTAATCGCCGAAGGAATCGAAACGGAAGAGCAGATGCGAGCCTTGCAGGCGCTTGACTGCGATTTCGGGCAGGGCTACTATCTCGGTCGCCCAGCCCCTCCTGAGCAGCTGAACGACCTGCTACAGGCAAAACAGAAGCAAATCTGATGACGAAACAGCGTGCCATATGAAAACTCAAGTTGCGCGACCTCACCGCATGATATAAAATACAATGAAGATCAATCGAAATGTTGAAGGTGTCCTATGCAACAAACCACAGGGCGGTCGAGACGACTGCCGAATATCAAAAAATTCCTGCTGGCGGCCATTGACTGGTGCCTGATCGCGCTCTCACTCTGGGGGGCGCGCATGCTGAATACCGGACGTTTCATCAATCCGTTTGATGATCGCTACTTTAACAACCTGGAGTCCCTGATTTTCTGGGGGATTCTATCCATTTTCGCGATTCTTGTATTTGCGGCGTTCGGTTTTTACCGCCAGCTGTGGCGTTTTGCCAGTCTGCCGCAGTATTTGTCCATTTTCGCCGGTACGATGACCCATGCGATTCTGCTGGTCGTTTTCATGCTCTTAACGGACCGGCCGTATGATATTCCATTTGTGATCACCTATTGGATGATGATTTTCTTACTGGTCGGCATCAGCCGGGTCACGTATCGTCTGAAGAAAAATCCCGGCCAGCTGGCACCAGCTCTTGGTCTTCAATCCAACAAACGACGGGATGGCACCAATCCCGTTTCACCAATCGACGACACGATCCGCGTGCTGGTGATCGGGGCCGGCCATGCCGGCAGCCAGATCCTGCGCGATCTCTTTGAATATCCCGGCAAGCGGAAGCCGGTGGCTCTGGTCGATGATGACCGGCATAAGCATGGCATGACGATTTATGGCGTACCGGTAATCGGCGGGCGTGACATCATCGCGGATGCGGTCCGTGAAAATCAGATCGGTGAAATTCTTTTGGCGATTCCCAGCGCGTCGCGCGAAACGATCCTCGAACTGGTACAGATCTGCAACCAGACCGGCTGTAAGTTGAAGATCCTGCCTTCACTGAATGAAATTATTAATGAGAAGGTGACGATCCGGGACATCAAGGACGTTGAAATAGCCGATCTGCTCAGCCGCCAGGAGATCGTCCTCGACATCAACCGGATTGCCCGGTACATTGCAGGACGTACGGTTATGGTAACCGGCGGCGGCGGATCGATCGGTTCCGAGCTGTGCCGGCAGGTGGCGCGGTTTTCACCACATCGCCTGATTATCTTCGACATCTATGAAAACAATGCCTATGAGCTGGAGCAGGAGCTGCGCGCCGCTTATGGCGATCAACTGACGCTGCAAGTGTTGATCGGTTCTGTTCGAGATACACATCGCCTTGACGAGGTGATGGACGCCTATAAGCCGGACATCATCTTCCATGCCGCTGCACACAAGCATGTGCCCCTGATGGAGGACAGCCCCGGCGAAGCGGTCAAGAACAACATCTTCGGCACCTACAACACGGCTCTGGCGGCAGCCAGGCATCATGTTTCGCGCTTTGTTTTGATCTCCACCGACAAGGCGGTCAATCCGACCAATGTCATGGGCGCGACCAAGCGGATTGCCGAGCTGGTGATCCAGTCGCTGGCCAGACAATATCCGGAAACCCAGTTCGCCGCGGTACGATTCGGCAATGTCCTGGGCAGCAGCGGTTCGGTGATCCCGATTTTCAAACACCAGATTCAAAACGAACGACGGGTTACGGTCACCCATCCTGAGATCACGCGCTATTTCATGACGATCCCGGAGGCGGCGCGACTGGTGATTCAGGCCGGTGCACTGGCCAACGGCGGCGGTATCTTTGTCCTGGACATGGGCGAACCAATCAAAATTGACGACCTCGCCCGCGATCTGATCCGCCTGTCCGGCCTGGAGCCGGAGACGGATGTCAAGATTGAGTACACCGGACTTCGTCCCGGTGAAAAGATGTTTGAAGAACTGTATATGGACCATGAAAACATGACGAAAACAGTCCATGAAAAAATATTTGCCATGAACCCGATCGTCGACCATGAACAGCTGGCTCAGGAAATGAAACGGCTGACCCGGGTGATCCGCTGGAACAGCGATCAGTTCAGCGCATTTACCGATGAACTGCTACAAAAACTGGCAGAAGATCAGCCAGTCTGGACTGAAGCCGGCAGCAACATGACAGATGAGGCGTTATGAAGATCAGGCGCTGGCATGAGCGGACAAGAAAGGGCAAAGTTACCGTCGGAATCGTGACGATTCTGTTGGTCGCTCTACTAACAACCGGCAGCATATTGGCCTGGAAGGTCAGTCATGTGTTCCGCAATCCGGTACCGATCGAGACACGACCGGCCGGACAGACAGGACTGTCTGAGTCGACACTTAAACCGATTACCGGCACGCCATCCGACCTTGACACCGATTACACGATTGATGTGCCGGAACCAACCCGCAGTCCGATTTATCAGACGGATGCCATCGATCCGGATGTTTTGAATATTCTTTTGATCGGTTATGATGCCCGGCCAGGCTTTGAA
>JAAYBY010000040.1 GCA_012729935.1 Clostridiaceae bacterium
GCTTCAATACAATCATTAAACAGCTCAGCAGCCGGTATGGGATGATCAGGTGTAACCGGCAGAAAATAGCGGGACGTGTGCTTGACCGGTGTCATATCAACATCCAGACGATCCATGTCCGGCTTGAGATCGTCGACCAGCCGTTTAAGCTCTCGTTCAATATCCGCTTTTTTCATCAGCGAGTAGAACATAAAATTGACAGTTGCGCTTCTCATATCAGTACCGCCTGTACCGCCGACCAGCACGTGGTTAAGCCGAAATGCCTGATCCGCTGCAACGCTTCCGCTGAACATCGGATGTGCATTAAGTTCCTCACGCCGGCGGTTGCCAAATTGGCGTAACGCCTTAATAAACGTTTCTAATGCGCGATACACGGGTTCAGCGGTTTCTGTCGGATGACGCAGTTTAAAACCGACCTCGAAAAGTCCGCCGCCTGAACCATGGGTAAAAATGGTGCCGCCGGATCCATCGAGATTCAGATAGAGATCAGACGGATATTTGAGAGCAGCTGCAAGCGCACCATGTCCGCCCCCTGCCTCTTCATCCGAGTAGGCCGCAAGGACCAGGTCATCTCTCAATCGGATACCACAGGATTGCAGCACGCGAACAATAAACCAGCCGATGGCGATGGCTTTCTTGTTGTCGACTGCTCCGCGACCCCAGATTTTACCGTCCTTGATCAGACCACCAAGCGGCGGTACAGACCATTTGCTTTCATCGCCGATTTGAACGGTATCGCTATGCCCGGCCACCATCACACGCCGATTGCCTTCTGTACCCGGCCACACAGCACAGACGTTCGGCCGGTCTTCCAGATGATTGCCAGGCAGATAGGCTTCATGCGTCGTGAACCCGGGCAGGCTGAGCGGTGAAAAAACATCTGCTTCGAGGCCAAGTCGGCTCCATAAGTCTCTCAGGCAAGGTACGATGTTCCGTTCATTACCATGATCTGAAAAATTCTCTGTGTTTTGCCGGACAAGGCAGGACAAAGCGTCATACAGCTCCTGTTGCAGCTGATCTGCTTCCTGGCATACGCGCGTTTCAAGATCTGTCATGGCCATTGCCTCCTGAATTTGTTGGGACTCACACAATTCTGGATTACGATTACGAATCATACATAACGTTATCGTATAATATTCATCATCATCCGACAAGTAAAAGCGCTTAAGATTGCCCCAGGTTCAGTTGTGCTGCCGACGGTTGTGCTGCCGACTATCTGTTTACTTGCGCTGCTCATGGACCTCCAGTACAATAGAGAAATCGGATTATCAGGTCTGTCTTTAAAAAGCTGTTAAGGAGCTGGTTTTATGAAAGGATTCGCGGGTAGAGGTCCTCTTTACACACAGGAAACGATTGCTTTATCCTTAAACGCAGTGGAGCGCCACGGGATTTCTCAGATCGTTGTCGCCAGCAACACCGGGGAGACAGCACTTTCGCTGATAGAAGCCAGTGAAAAACGATCGTTGCCGTTGCAGATCATTTGCGTTACGCATGTCACAGAATTTAAAGCCGGCTGTCACAATGAACTCCCTGATGAGCAGCGCCAGAGGCTTCTCGACCATGGCTGCCGGATCTTGACAGCAGGACACGCCCTGTCAGGCGCAGAACGTTGCTTTTCACAGACGTTCGGTGGTATCAGTCACACAGAAGTTGTTGCGGCCACCTTGAGGCTCTTTGGCCAGGGGATCAAAGTCGCTGTTGAAATCAGCCTGATGGCCAGAGATGCCGGTCTGGTTGCGTTCGGCCAGCCCATCATCGCAATCGGCGGGTCCGGTCGCGGTGCTGACGCTTCAATAATCCTCACCCCGGGAACATCAGCACACCTTCTCGATACGAAAATTCATGCCATTATCTGTAAGCCTGATTTGTTTGACAGCCCGGTATCATCGATCTGAAGGAGTAAACAAATGTCCATCATCCTGCATATTCTGATCCAGAATATCCTGCCCATTTTCCTGTTGATCGGCCTCGGTTTTATACTCGAGAAAAAGTTCGATCTGCAGATGAATACACTGACAAAACTAAATTTTTATATTTTTGTACCGGCGTTCAGTTTTGTCAATCTATACGAGACGGATATTGAGCTGGATGCAGTCAAGGTGCTCGCTATCGCGATTCTCCTGATTGTGGCGAATTATCTGATCAGCGGCCTGATGGCAAGACTCAATCGCAGCGACGACAGTCAGAAGTATTCTTTTCAGAATGCTGTGATGTTTTATAATTCTGGAAATATCGGCATCCCGCTGATTACACTCGTATACAGTACCGGACGCTATCTGATCGATGGCGCGACACCTTATTTATCACTTGCTTTAACATTCCAGGTCATGGTCTATGTTATCCAGAATGTCAGTATCAACACGATCGGCTTCATCAACGCCGGCCGCGCGCATACATCGGCCGGAAAGGCTATTCTCAACATCTTTAAGATGCCGACTGTCTACATGGTGCCGCTGGCACTGCTTCTGAAACTGGTCGATTACGACATTCGCGGATTACCGATTTGGCCGGTTTTGAATTACGGCCGCAACGGACTGGTGCCTATCGCTCTGCTCTCGCTGGGTATCCAGCTCGCCAAAAGTCATGTACGTCTCAATAACAAGCAAGTCTATCTTGCAGTTTTTACCCGGCTGATCATCGGTCCGCTGCTCGCTTTAGGCTTCATCCTGTTGTTCCGGCTCGACGGACTTGTCGCACAGGTTTTGTTGATTTCATCCAGCGTACCGACGGCTGTAAATACAGCGTTGATCGCTGTGGAGAAAAACAATCACCCGAACTTTGCGACCCAGGTTGTCATCATCTCGACGGTTCTCAGCGCTTTCACCATGACGGGTGTCATTTATCTGTCGGGCATTCTCTTCCCTCTGTAATTACGGGGTTAAAACAAAACGGGCGGATCCTCTTTGCAAGTGATTCGCCCGTTTTTGTTTTTTATGAATACTTATGTCAATTTCTCAACGGCGTCGATCAGGCGATCCAGACCAGCCTGTAAAGCAGGCCTTGGCAGAGCCAGATTGATTCGCTCAAATCCAATGCCTGCATCACCAAAAAATGATCCTGTTACAAAATGCAGATCGGCGGCTTTTAACCAGCTCAGACGTTCCTGTTCAGAAAGTCCCAACGCCCGCATATCGATCCACCCAAGATAGGTACCTTCCAGCGGTGTAATTCTGAACTGCGGTAGTTGGTGCCGCACCGTTTTGGCAAAAATATCTTTGTTGCCGGCCAGATAGGACATCAGGGCAAGATACCACGGTTCACCTTTTTCATAGGCTGCCTGGCAGGCTACTGTGCCAAAGTAATTGGCACCATGAATACCGATCTGGTTTTCAGAGGCGAGATAGCGTCGGCGCATTGTTTCGTTTGGAATGATCAGGTTGGCAACGGATAATCCGGCCAGATTGAATGTTTTGCTCGGAGCCGTACAGATCATGCAGTTATCAGCAATTTCGTCGTCGAGAGAAGCCAGAACGGTATGTCGATGTGGTTCAAATACCAGGTCGGCATGGATTTCATCCACGATCAGCAGGACATCATGCTGCTGGCAGATGCGAATAATCGCCAGCAGTTCTTCGCGCGTCCAGACACGCCCGACCGGATTGTGCGGGCTGCAGAGAATCATCAGTCGCACTGTGGGATCAGCCGCTTTCACAGCAAGATCGTCAAAATCAATGGTGTAGTGCATGTCCTGTTCCAAAAGCGGATTGATGACAAGACGACGCTGCTGCCTCTCAACTGCGTGAAAGAACGGAGCGTAGACCGGAGTCTGAACGATGACACCATCACCGGGCTCGCTGAATGTACGAACCAGCTGATACAGCGCATAGACAATGTTGGGTACCTGAACGAGCCATTCCGGTTGGCAGGCAAATCCATAGCGACGCATCTGCCAATTACAGATCGCCTCGTAATAGGCCGGTTCCGGCGAAAAATACCCGTAGATGGCAAAATCTGCGGCCTCATGCAGGGCATCACAGATTTCGGGTGCTGCCTTGAAATCCATATCGGCAACTGAGAACGGGAAGACAGCTTGATTGGCTTCAGTTGCCGGATCGTTGAGTAATCGCCATTTACCGGCTCCTATATTGCGGCGAGGGTACAATGTATCGAAATCATACGCTTTCATGGTATTTCTCCTCGTATACTGATCTGTGCCACAGGATAAGACACTTCACAGAACTTGTCAACGAGAAAACAGTCGGCCCTATTTTTCGGTTGCCGATCTGATAACGGCAGGTAAAAGGGATGTCCGGCCGGGTTCCTCCCTGATACCGGACATCCCAACATGCTGTGATCCGCGATGCGAATCCGTTTTTTAATAGCGGTTCCGTACCGTATAGTGCGTATGCAGAAGATGGTGCGAGACTTCACCGCCAGGCTGGCCGAGAAACGCCTCGTAGAGTTTCATCACATCTGGATTTTCATGGGATTTACGGATCGGTTTGCCCTCATCTTCTGCGTACATGGCACGCAGACGTGCTTCCCGCACTGTTTCATCAGCAGGACGCGGTTGTCCGCCGCCGCTGATGCAGCCACCAGGACATCCCATGATTTCGATGAACAGATAGGGGCTTCTTTCCGCCCTGATTTCCTCCATTAGTTCTGACGCACCAGCCAGCCCGCTTGTTACGGCAATTTTCGCTTCGACGCCTTCGAGAAAAAACCATTCAGGTTTGACATTTGAGAATGTACAGGAAGCGCTCTTGATGCGATCGAGGCCTACGATCGGCTGAACATGCAGCAGCTCAAACGGGAGCTCCCGTCCGGTCACGACCTCATATACGGTACGCAGAGCAGCCTCCATCACACCGCCGGTGACTCCGAAAATATCCGCTGCACCGGTTGACATGCCCATGGGCGTGTCAAAATCCTCATCCGGCAGGTGAACAAAATCAATGCCTGCCTCCTGGATCATGCGCGCCAGTTCTCGTGTCGTCAGAACTGCGTCAACGTTGGCGAACCCGTCCTGTGTCAATTCGGGACGAACCACCTCATATTTTTTGGCGGTACAGGGCATAATCGAGACGACAAATAGTTTCGCCGGATCGATGCCGATCTGATCGGCATACCAGGTTTTGGTCAGGGCTCCAAGCATCATGTGCGGTGATTTACAGGTGGAAAGATGTGCCAGATAATCACTGTAGAAGTGTTCAGCATATTTGATCCATCCGGGACTGCAGCTGGTTATCATCGGCAGAACAGGGTCAGGCAGATGCTCCGGCAGGTTCAACTTGCTCAGATGTTCAGCTGTTATGTCGCCGCGTTCGAGTGCCGCAGCTGCCAGACGCCCCAGCAGTTCGTAACCTTCCTCGAGAATGGTCAGATCAGCGGTAAAATTGGTGTCGAATACGGCGTCAAATCCAAGTCGCCGCAAGGCCGCCGCCATTTTTCCCGTTACCAGGGAACCGGCTGGCATGCCGAACGGTTCTCCCAGTGCGCATCTGACAGCTGGTGCTGTCTGCACCACCACCGTTATTTCCGGGTCAGCCAGTGCTTTCCAGCAATCAGCGGTCGTATCCTGTTCATGCAGCGCATTAACCGGACAGACCAGTGTACACTGTCCGCAGGCAGCGCAGACAGCTGTCCCAAGCAGGAGATCGGAGCCTGGACTGATTTCCGTGGCGAACCCACGGTTCTGGACGTTCAGCGCACCAACATGCTGTATCTCATTGCAGACCGTCACGCATCGGCGGCACAAGATGCACTTGTTGTTATCCCGCACGATCGCGGCACTTGAGGTGTCGTTGAAATTTTTAGAGCGCTGGCCGGTAAACCGGGACTGATCAACCTGGAGGATTTCACCGAGCTGCCTGAACTCACAGTCTGAGGTTCGTTCACAGTGAAGGCAGTCTGCTGGATGATCTGACAACATCAGCTCATAGAGCATTTTGCGGGCTTTTCGAACGCGCGGTGAATGTGTTTCTATGACCATGCCCTTTGATACAGGTGTCACACAAGACGCCATCAGATTTTTTGAACCTTTAACTTCAACGACGCAAATCCGGCAGGAACCGATCTTGTGTTTGTCCTTTAAATAACACAATGTGGGGATCTTGATGTGATGCCTTACAGCAACCTCTAGAATCGTCTCCCCTGGCTCAGCGGTCACGGTCTGGCTGTTCATTGTTAATTCAAACATCTGTCGTCCTCCTTTAACGCCGGTCACAGCGAAGGCAGCGCATCGCTTCTGCTATGGCATTTAATTTGTGAAACCCGGCGAACACTTCATCAAACGAGTGGCAGCGCTCCTCCGGATCAAGGCATTTCATACCAAATCGTTCGTGTTCAAGCAGATCCGGATCGTCCATCGGTTGAGGAATCTCAATCGGTTCCCCTTTGTTGAGAACGCCGTCACCACCGAGAAACAGATCGATTGAACGGGCAGCCTGTTTGCCATCTGCGATTGCCGTTATCACCACATCCGCTCCGCGCACAACATCACCACCGGCAAAGACACCGTCCATCGTTGTTTTATGCGTCTCACGGTCAATAATAAAGGTTCCCCAATCTGTCATTTCAACATCATCTCGTTTGACAAACGGCAAATCAGAGTACTGGCTGACAGCTGGAATCACCAGATCAACGTCATAGATGATGGTTTCATTGGGAATCGCGACGGGCTTTCTGCGTCCCTCCCGATCGAATCCTTCGAGTTTCATGCGTTTGCATACGACTTTCTCGACGCGCGAACGTCCTTCAAACGAAATGGGCTGAACCAGTTCGTGTATCTGAATGCCTTCTTCCATCGCCTCATGAATTTCACGTTTATCTGCCGGCATGTCCTCAATTGAACGGCGGTACAGAATATGAACCTCAGTGGCACCCAGACGCTTTGCGACCCGTGCAGCATCCATCGCGGTACTCCCGCCGCCGATAACGGCGACAACACCCTGAATGCTGACCGGTGCGCCCAGATTGACGTCTCTCAGGAAATCCAGGCCGTGATAGACGCCCTTCATATCTTCACCCGGCACACCGACTTTTCGTGAATGCTGGGTCCCTGTGGCGATGTAGATCGCGTCGTGATCCTTCCTGAGTGTTTCGAACGACACTTCTTTTCCGATTTCCATTCCGGTGTGCAGCGTGATGCCAACCTGGCAGATAGACTGGATCTCCCGTTCAAGAACTTGCTTGGGCAACCGGTATTCCGGAATACCGAACGCAAGCATGCCCCCGGCAACCGGCTGCGTCTCAAACACTTCGACTGTATAACCCAGCCGGCCCAGGTAATAGGCGCACGTCAGTCCGGATGGTCCGGCACCGATGATGGCAACTGATTTCCCCTTTTTCGGGAACACGAGATCAACCGCCGGTTTATAGCTCTTCAGCGCTTCATCAGCCGCATAGCGTTTTAAATCAACAATGGCCAGCGGATCATCTATCTGCGCACGGCGGCACCGGCTTTCACAGGGGTGGGTGCAGACACGTCCGCAGATCGCCGGGAAGGGATTTTCCTGACGAATCAGGTGATAGGCATCGACAGGGCGGTTCGCCGCAATCAACGCGATATAACCCGGAACATTGACACCCGCCGGACAGGCATTTTCACAAGGAGACAGGAAAAGGTTCTGGCAGACGCCAGCGCGGCAATAATGGTTGCGAATATGTTCATCATACTCGTCCCGGAAATACTTGATGGTGCTCAAGACAGGATTCGGTGCAGTCTGGCCCAGCCCGCACAGCGCTGTCTCCTTGATCGTCTCACCAAGCTCGATCAGCTGCTCGACATCACCTTCAACACCTTTGCCCTGCGTTATCCGTTCCAGAATTTCCAGCATCCGTTTCGTACCAAGACGACAGGCGACACACTTTCCACAGGATTCCTCCTGAACAAACTCCATGAAAAAGCGGGCAACATCGACCATGCAGGTATCTTCATCCATACAGATCAACCCGCCCGATCCCATGATGGCGCCCAGTTCAACCAGCGACTGGTAATCGATCGGTGTGTTCAGATGTTCACGGGTCAGGCAGCCGCCGGATGGACCTCCGGTCTGCGCTACTTTAAATCGCTTACCTTTTGGAATACCGCCGCCGATGTCAAAGATGACTTCGCCCAGGGTGATCCCCATCGGCACTTCGACGATGCCCGTATTTTGGATATCACCAGCCAGGGCAAAGACTTTTGTGCCGGTGCTGTTAGGTGTCCCAATCTGGGAGAACCAATTAGAACCGTTACGGATAATCGCTGCGACGTTTCCGAATGTCTCAACATTGTTGATCACAGTCGGTTTCCCGAATAAACCACGTTCCGACGGGAAAGGCGGTTTCTGAACCGGTTCACCGCGACGTCCCTCCACAGAGTTCATCAAGGCTGTTTCTTCGCCGCAGACAAACGCTCCCGCTCCTATGCGGACAGACAGCTCAAACGTGAAATCACTGTTAAAGATATTCCTGCCTAGCAGACCCCTTCTCTGAGATTCAGCGATGGCCTGACTGAGACGTTCGATTGCCAGTGGGTATTCGGCGCGAACATAGACAAAACCATGGGCAGCTCCGATGGCGTAGGCCCCGATCGCCATGCCTTCAATCAGGGCATAGGGGTCGCCTTCCAGCAGGCTGCGATCCATGAACGCTCC